>NZ_JBEPPJ010000013.1:0-108548 GCF_040547265.1 Arthrobacter sp. UYCo732
AATGGACGACTCGGCAGGGCCGAACCCGTGACCACAGAACGGTCTGCCCAACCTCCCGCGAACCTTGTATCCTCAGCCTTAGCTGGAACCTCCACGCCTACAAATGTGGCTCTACCGCGTAAACCACCGGTCCCGCGCGGCAACCCACGAATCTATCTGAACCGGAGGTTCCAGCCCGGGACCGGGGGTCTGCCCCTTCATATTGTCTAGCGGTCCTCCCGCCCAGGGTCCCTCCTGGAGACGCGATCCCGAACCTTATCCCGGACCCTGTCCCGGTGCCGTTCCCGGCCTTCGCCCTCGGACCGGTCCTGGTGGTCGTCCCGGCCTGAGGTGGAATCTTCCGTGTCCCCACCATCCTGTGGATTGTGCTTTTCGCGCAGTTCGCGGCCGTGCTTGATGTCTTCTTCTTCCTGCTTCTGCAGCTTCTCGCTCTTTTTGGTGTCCCGCGGCGGCAACTGGATGGTTTCTTCAGCCTCGATGCCGGCCTGGAGTTGCCGGCCGCGCTCCATCTCGGCGTCGAACTCCGCGCCGAAGAGCAGCGACATGTTCAGGATCCAGAGCCAGAGCAGCATAACGATCACCCCGCCCAAGGCCCCGTAGGTCTTGTTGTAATTGCCGAAGTTAGCAACGTAGAAGCCGAACCCGAGTGAAGCCAGCAGGAAGATGACCAGGGCTATTCCGGATCCGAGGCTCATCCATTTGAACTTTGGTTGCTTGACGTTAGGCGTGGCGTAGTAGAGCACCGCGATGACGGCAATCATGAGCGCCACCATCACCGGCCACTTGGCGATTTCCCAGACTGCGAGGAACGCACCGCCCAGGCCGATGAGTCCGCCGACTGCCTCTGCCACGGGCCCGCTGAGCACCAGCATGCCCGCGAGGAGGGCAATGATGACTACTGCCAGCAACGTGACGGCCAGCATGGTCCCACGCAGCTTCACGAACGGGCGGCCCTCATCGACCTCGTAGATGCGGTTCATTGCCCGGCCGAAAGCGCCCACGTACCCTGAGGCGGACCAGAGCGCTGTTGCCATGCCAATGAACAGAGTCAACCCTGCCGCAGGTGCGTTAGCCAGCTCCGCAACCGGGCCGGTGACAGTATTCACCGTCTCAGCAGGGGCGAATCCCCGCACGATCTCCAGTAGGGCCGTGGTAGTTTTCGCCGGATCCCCGAAAAGACCGATGAGGGAAACGAGCGCGAGCATTGCGGGAAACAAGGACAGCACAGCGTAATACGTCAGGGCAGCAGCGAGGTCCGGGCACTGGTCCTTGCTGAACTCCCGCAGAGTTTTTTTGGTGATGTACTTCCAGGACGGCTTGGTGACATCGGTAGGGCTGTCCGGTTTCCGGGAGTCGTCCGGCGCCGGTGCTTGGCCGGCCTTGGCGGTACTGGTTTCGGACGAGTCTTGAGCGGCCATGGGGTGTCCTCTCGGATTGTCATTTGAAAGGCCGGCCCACCCGGGGAGGCGGACCGGCCTGACTGTGATACTGCGGGCGGTTACTCCCGCCGGTCAGGTGTTTTGGACATTGTCCTTGGCATCGGTGGCGCGGTCTTTTACGTCGGCCGCAGCCGCCTGGCCTTCGGCTTTGACGTTCTCGGCGGCGTCTGTGGCGGTGGCCTTAACGTTTTCCATGGCTTCCCGGGCGGGATCCTTCAGCCCTTCGGCCATGTCCTTGGCAGCTTCGGTCAGTTCCGTAGTGAGAGGTTCGGCGGCGGTTCTGAGGGCGTCCGCCGCTTCGCGTTCCTTCTCGCTGGCCGGGATCAGGGACGACAGGAGCAGTCCGGCGCCGAACGCGATAAAACCTGCGGCCATCGGATTCCCCTGGGTCTTGGCCTTCACCTGATGCGGCGCGTCACTGATTGCCTCGCGGGCATCGGTCAGCGCGTTGCCCGCGCTGTCGGTGCGTGCATGAACGCCGCTGTGGACGCGGGTGGTAGCGTCGTCGGCTGCTCCCATGACTTTCTCCTTCACTCCGAACACGGCCTCGCGTACCTTGTCAGTCTGGCGGTGGACGATGTTGGACGGTGACACCTTGTTCGCCACGGCGTCCACGTTGGTGCCCAGCCGGGCGCGGGTTGCTTCAATGTCAGAACGGATGTCGTCCGGGTTGTCGCTCATCGTTTTACCTCACCGGGTTTTAGGGTTGGGGGAATTTCCTGGAGTGTTTCTGCGGTCTGGGGCAGGCCCTTGACAGCTTTGAGTTCCTTCCGGCCGATGGAGGCCAGGACGGCGGCGATGATGCCCCAGATCACGGCTACTACGACGGCGGACCAGCCCAGTCCCATCAGTTCACCCAGGGCATACCAGAGGGCGATTGAGAGGAACAGCAGGACGAAGTGGCCAGCGACGCCGGCGCCGGCGAGCATGCCGCCGCCTTTGCCTGCTTTGCTGGCCGACTCCTTAAGTTCGGCCTTGGCGAGCTCCACTTCCTGGCGCATCAAGGTGGAAAGGTCACGCGTCACGTCACCGAGCAGATCACCCAGCGACGTATTGTCCGCCTTCACGTGTGCCGCCGAGGGGGGAGATTCCGGAATTTGACTGCTCATCACAGCCTGCCAGTCTGGCCGTCCGCGGAGCGGTCCCGGGTCAAGGCGTCGTTGGCCATTGGATCGTCGGCCAGTTCACGTTCGCCCAACGGATCGTCAGCCAGGCGGTTGCGCGGCCACGTCTCGTCCGCGAGCTGGGGGCTGTCCAAGGAACTGGCGGGGCTGTAAGGGTCACTGTAGCTGCTGCCCGGTGCGCCGCCGTCGAACCCTGCCGTGGTGGTGGCCGTACCGGGCAGATCCACCGGCGGAGGCGGGACAGTGCCCCCGGCCGCCGGTGCGTAGGCGCCGCTGGACGGCGTGTAGCCGCCCGGGCCGGCGCCGTACTGACTGCCGGTGCCGTACTGCCCGGTTGCATCGTATTGGCCGCTTGCCCTGCCCGTGGTGGAGTCCGGCGCGCCTGCGCTGAGGCTGCGGGTGAGCCGCCCGGCGAGGACGCCGGCCCCGGCGGCGAGGAGCAGGAAGGTTCCGGGGCGCTGCCTGGCGAAGCTCTTGACTTCGTTCAGGAGCGATCCGGGATCGCGGCCGTCCAGCCACGCAGCGACGGAGGAAGAACGTTCAGCGGCCTGGCGGACCAGGTCGGTAGCCACTCCGGGCTGGTCTGAGGCCTGCGCCATGGCGTGGAGCTCGTCCGAAACTGACCGGAGGCCATTTGCTACCTTCTGCTGCTGCGCGCCAGCCTGATCGGTGAGGTCGCTGCGGGCCTGGTAGAGCAGATCCTTGGCATTGGCCTTCGCTTCGGATGCGACGTTGGCCGCCTCGGTCTTGGCGGTCTCAGCCACGTTTTGTGCCGAATCCGCTGCGGTCCGCGCAACGTCTGCCGTTTCATCCTTGGCGGTATCTGTGCGGGACCCGCCGAGGCCGCCGCCGGTCTTCGGTACTGAGGTTGTGGGCGGGGTTACGGCTGCACCCGTTGCTGCAGTTGTGGGAAACGTGCTGGCGCGGCGTTCCCCTGTGAAGCTGGATTCTTCTGTGGAGCCCGGAATGCTTGGAGGAGCCGTGAATGTCGAGTCCTCGGGCCTTTGGTTCTCTGTCATCTTCGCTCTCTCTTTCCAAAGAAGGCCGGTTGCTGATCAAGAACCAGCCGTGCTAGCCGTAAAATAGTAAGCATGGTTACTAACAGAACGTAAGTACCCTTAGTGGTTGACTTTTAAACGGTTACCGATATCAGCGGATCCAGGCGCCGGTTTTCCGGCGGATCGGAGTCCGGTCGCAGCAAAAAGAAAGTGGTGGGTAGCTTGGACATTGCACCGTGGCTTTGGGTGATTGTTGGCCTTGTTGTTGTGGTCTTGCTGGTCGTGTTCCTGGTGACGGGCCGTCGCCGCCGCGCACTTGAGCAGAAAAGGGACGAATCGAACCGCGAAAAGGCCGCCGAAATGCGCCGGAAGGCGGAGCAGGTGGAGCTCGATGCACGTGAGAACGAAGCCAGGGCCAGCCGCGCCCGCGCCGACGCGGAGCAGGCACAGGTAGACGCCGCACGGCTGAAGCATGAAGCCGAGCAGAAGGCGGGCGACGCTCGATCCCTCCGTGACGATGCGGCCAGGCAGGCCGAGAAGGCCAACGCGATAGACCCGGATGTCCGCCAGGATGAGGACCAGAATCTGAGTCGGGACCGCGACCGGGGCCGCGGCCATTCGAGCCAGGATGTCGGCCAGGATTCAGTTACTGGTATGCGCCGCGCCGAATCCAGCGTCAATTCCCATGACGTTCACGCCGCCGACGCCCGCGGCGACGACCTTCGCCCCCGGGACGCCCGGTCCGGTGAAATGCCGCCCGTTGATGCGCAGTCCCGCGGCGATATCAGTGGCGACAGCGACCCCTACGAGAATGCCGGTGACGGCGCAGAATCTGCCCAGGCCGAGGATCTCCGGAGGCGCCGCGAGCGTGCCGAACGCGACACGCCGCGCTCCGGAATTTGAGCAGGACTGTGTTTCCCGGGCCGCCGACCGGCTGGTGCGCTGGCGGGCCGGTCGGTCAGCCGGTTGCACCGGCCAGCCGATTTGGGCTGAACAACTAGGCTTGGACCATGACTGAAGCGGCAAACGGGTAATGGCGAAACGCGGCAAGTCAGGCGGCAGGAGCAGCCAGCGTCCGACGGCGGGCGTCGTCGAAGTGCCCAAGGGCACCCGCCCGGACGGCCCCGTGGAAGGCGTCTACTACATCGATACCGGTGACTGCGAGCTGATCGCCGACCAGGACAACTCCAATGGCTGGCTGCTCAAGATCAACGGCGTGATGAGCTCCCACATCGACCTCGCCGATCCGCTGTTCCTCGACTTCGAGTACATGCGCTGGATGGCGGCGCTGATCGAATCCCGCTGGCCTGCCAAGGCCACGTCAGGCGGTTCCAAAGCAGGGGCACCCGAAAAGCTGCGCGGGCTGCACCTGGGCGGCGGTGCCTGTTCCCTGGCCCGTTACTTCCACGCTGCCTACCCGGACGCGCGCCAAGTGGTGGTGGAGCTGGACGGCAAGCTGGCCGAGTATGTTCGCGGCTGGTTCGCCCTTCCCAAGGCTCCGCTGCTTCGCCTTCGCGTAGGGGAGGCCCGCGAGGTCACCGAGACGCTCACGCCGGACACCCGCGACTTCATCATCCGCGACGTTTTCGCCGGTTCACTGACCCCGCGGGCGCTCACCACCGCCGAGTTCACCGGGCACATCAGACGCGTCCTCGCGCCCGGCGGCATCTATGTGGTCAACTCCGGCGACGCCCCGGATCTCAAAAACGCCCGCGAAGACGCCGCCACCATCGCGGCCGCCTTCGAGTACGCCGTCATCATCGCCGATCCCGCCATGCTCAAGGGCCGCCGCTACGGAAACATGGTGATGGCAGGCAGCGACACCCCGCTCGACGGCGACCCCCAGCTGGCCCGCCGGCTCCTGGGCGGCGCGGTTCCCGCCCACATCTGGAACGACGCTCAGGTCCGCGCCTTCGCTACCGGGTCCCCGGTGCGCCACGACCCGATCCCGGTGGTTGAGCTTGTCGGAACCCCGCCCGGTGGTTGAGCCGGGGCTCACCCACCGGATTTCCTTCCCCTTCCCAGCAGGTACTCCCGGTGCGCCACCGTCTGCTCCCTGAGCACCTGCACTACGGCGGCCACTGCGGGGCGGCGCATCGAATCCGGCCGCAGCACCATCCAGTAGGGGAGCAGCTCGGCGAATTCGTCGGGGAGAAGACGGACCAGGTCCTCATGCAGGTCGCCCATAAAGCAGGGCAGGAATCCGATGCCAGCGCCCGCACGGGTGGCTTCCACGTGGACGAACACGTTGGTGGAGGTGAGGCCGTCCCGCATGGCCGGCACCAGCCGCCGCGGGGCGTCGAGGTCGTCCACCTGCAGCATTGAATCCACGAAGTACACGAGCGGGTGCTCCGTCAGTTCCGCCACGCTGGCGGGGGTTCCATGCTCGGCAAGGTAGGCACGCGAGGCGTACATCCCCAGCATGTACTCGCCCAGCCGGATGGCTTCGGCCCGGTGGACCTGCGGTTCGCCCACCACCACCTCGATGTCCAGGCCCGAGCGCTGCTGCAGCGCCCGCCGGGTCATGGTCACCACCTCGACGCTAAGCCCGGGGTGGTCCCGGCGCAGCCGCGCCACGGCCGGTGCCGCGATGTAGGCGCTGAAGCCGTCAGTCGCCGTCATGCGTACGACGCCGGCAATCGGGTCGGGTGCCCTGCCTGCCGGTCCCAGCGCACTCACCGCCGCCTCCACCTGTTCCGCCACCCGCACGGCCTGCGTGCCAAGCTCCGTAAGTTCCCAGCCGCCGGCCGCCCGGGCCAGGACCCGTCCGCCCAGCGTCTTCTCCAGCGCCGCTATCCGGCGTGACACGGTGGTGTGGTTCAGGCCCAAAGCTTGGGCCGCCGTCGTAAATCTGGCGGAGCGGGACACCGCGAGGAGGACCAACAGGTCATCTGGATTGGCATACATATCTGCAATTGTGCACATGGAGGGGTGCTGGATTGGTTATTGTACGCCCATGTTTGTGCAGTAATACTCAGTAGACCCATTAGTGCTGTGGACCACAGCGCGTGTCAAAGTGGACACTAAGGAGAAACCTCATGAGCGTAGAGCAGCGCTCGGCAAACAATGCCTCCGGACCCGCAGCCAAGGGATCCGGCCTCAAAAAGATCGTGGCCGCCTCAATGGTGGGCACCGTGGTGGAATGGTACGAATTCTTCCTCTACGCCACCGCCGCAACACTCGTCTTCGGGAAGTACTTCTTCCCCGCCACCGGCAACGAGCTGGACGGCATCATTCAGGCGTTCATCACCTATGCCGTGGGCTTTGTGGCCCGCCCGCTCGGCGGAATCGTGTTCGGCCAGATCGGCGACAAACTGGGCCGCAAGCCCACCCTGCAGCTGACCATCGTGATCGTTGGCGTCGCGACGTTCCTGATGGGCTGCCTCCCGGGTTTCGCTGACATCGGCTACTTGGCCCCGGCGCTGCTCGTAACCCTCCGCTTCATACAGGGCTTTGCGCTCGGCGGTGAGTGGGGCGGAGCGGTTCTGCTGGTGGCTGAGCACAGCCCCAACAATGCCCGCGGCTTCTGGTCCAGCTGGCCCCAGGCCGCGGTGCCGGTGGGCAACCTCCTCGCCACGCTGGTGCTGTTCGTCATGTCCACCACCCTGAGCCCCGAGGCGTTCCTCGGGTGGGGCTGGCGCGTCGCGTTCTGGCTCTCTGCCGTAATCGTCTTCGTTGGCTACTACATCCGCACCCATGTCACCGAGGCGCCCATCTTCCTCGAGGCCAAAGCCCTCGTGGAGAAGGAACAGGCCGTCAGCTACGGCGTCTTCGAAGTAGTCCGCAAATACCCCAAGGGCATCCTGCAAGCCATGGGCCTCCGCTTCGCCGAGAACATCATGTACTACCTGGTGGTCAGCTTCGCGATCGTCTACCTCAAGAGCGTGCACAAGTACGACACGTCCTCACTCCTGCTGGCGCTGCTGATCGCCCACGTCATCCACTTCCTGATCATTCCGCAGATCGGACGCCTGGTGGACAGCTGGGGACGCAAGCCCGTCTACCTCATCGGTGCCATCACCGGTGCGGCATGGCCGTTCTTCGCCTTCCCCATGTTCGATACCCGCAATGCTGTGGTGATCGTCCTGGCCGTGACCATCGGCCTCTGCCTGCACGCGTTTATGTACGCCGGCCAGCCCGCCATCATGGCCGAGCTCTTCCCCACCCGGATGCGCTACTCGGGCGTTTCGCTGGGCTCGCAGGTTACATCCATCTTCGCCGGTTCGCTGGCTCCGCTGCTGGCCACCCAGTGGCTCAAGGACACCGGTTCCTGGGTCCCCACGGCTATCTACCTGGTGGTGGCCTGCGCCATCACCACGGTTGCGGTGCTGAGCCTGAAGGAGACCAAGGGCATCGCCCTGGAGGATGTGGACAAGGCCGACGCCGCCCGCGAGGGTCTGGTCCCGGCCAGCGGCCGCTGAGCGGCTTGAACAGCTAAGGCTTGAGCAGCTAAGCGGTTAGGACAGGTACACGAACGGAATGGGAACTGCAATGGAGAACAGTTTAAACGGCCGCAAGGCGCTGGTCACGGGCGGCGCCAGCGGAATCGGCGCCGCGTGTGTGCGGGAGCTCGCCGCCCGGGGCGCGAAGGTGGTGGTTGCCGACGTCGACGCCGCCGGCGCTGCCGCACTCGCTGACGCGGTGGGTGGCACTTCCTGGGCCGTTGACCTGCTGGACGTGGACAAACTCGGCACCCTGAGACTGGACTGCGACATCCTGGTGAACAACGCCGGAATCCAGCGCATCAGCCCCCTCGAGGAGTTCGATCCCGCGGATTTCCGCCGGATCATCGCACTCATGCTGGAAGCGCCGTTCCTCCTGATCCGGGCCGCCCTGCCGCACATGTACGCCAATGGGTTCGGCCGCATCATCAACCTGTCCTCGGTGCACGGAATCCGTGCTTCCCCGTTCAAGGGCGCGTACGTATCAGCCAAGCACGGCCTGGAAGGGCTGAGCAAGGTGACGGCGCTTGAGGGCGGGGAACACGGTGTCACCTCCAACTGCGTCAACCCCGGCTATGTCCGTACGCCGCTGGTGGAGAAGCAGATCGCCGACCAGGCCATGGTCCACGGGATCCCTGAATCCGAGGTGCTGGCCAAGGTCATGCTCACCGAATCAGCCATCAAACGCCTGGTGGAACCGGCCGAGGTGGCGTCCCTGGTGGCCTGGCTGGCGTCCGATCACGCCGGCATGGTCACCGGGGCCAGCTACACCATGGACGGCGGCTGGTCAGCGCGCTGACCCCGCCCCCGCTGCCCCCGCCCCCGCTGCCCCCCAAAGGTTTTTGTCCAGATATCGCGCGCAAAACACCCTTTAATCCGCGGTATCTGGACAAAAACTCAATCCTGCGGCCTCAGGTGGCGGTGGTCGTAAAAGAAGACTCCCGCCGCAGCGCCGACTTCCACAGACGGACCACGGTGGGACACAACGATCCCCTCGTTCCGGCCGTTGAACGGATCGTCTCCCACCACGGCATCGCCCACCCGGTAGGGGGACCTCGGGCCGAACGCCGCGAGTACCCGGCTCCAGGCACGGGCGACGAGCGTGGAAAGTTTTACCGGCCGGCCCATGCTGGCCAAGTCCTGTACATGTGCTTTCACCATAAGAACCACTCCTTGAAGCAGCGTGAAGCCGCTCACTGGCGGTGCGGTTGCCGGAACGCTCCCAGCAGAGGATGGTCCTCCAATTCCTGGCTGGCACCTTACAGATACGGTAGACGCTATTCCCACCAGTCACACCAGTAACATGTACTCGCTTTTCCGGCCGCCTCTACTTAGTCATTGTGTGGCGTTCTACGGACCGCGGGCCTCCCGCCTTGCGGGCTGAGTCAGCGCTTTCCGCCCAGGATTTCGTGGGCGTTGTTGTAAGTCCAGGCGACCAGCGGCACCAGCAGGGCGGTCAGTTCAGTGCCTCGGGCCGTCAGGCTGTAGTCCACCCGCGGCGGAATGACCGGCTGCGCCTTCCGCAGCACCAGGCCGACACTCTCCACTGTTTTCAGGGTCTGCGCCAGCATTTTCTCGCTGATGCCTTCCGCCCGGCGCCGGAGTTCGCTCCACCGCTGCTCACCCTCCGAGAGAGCCAGCAGGATGAGAACTCCCCACTATCACCGGGGCGACCGGACAGCTTGGCCGCCACGTCGTTGAGGCGCTGCTGCAGCGCAACGTCCCTGCCGCTGAGATCGTCGCCGCGGGCCGCTCCATCGAGAAGCTGGCCAACTTCGCAGCGCGCGGTGTGCAGGTCAGGGCGATGGACTACACGGACGCCGCATGAGCACCAGGCAACCGAAGCCATCCTGGCGGACTCCGGAGTTCCGTTCGCCATCCTCCGCAACGGCTGGTACCTCGAAAACTACACCGAGCAACTGCAGGGAACGCTGGCCCAGGGCGCCCTCGCCGGCAGTGCCGGTGAAGGCAAAGTCAGCGCAGCATCCCGCCAGGACTACGCCGAGGCTGCTGCGGCCGTGCTGATTGCCGAGGACCAGGCCGGCAAGGTCTACGAGCTTGGCGGGGACCATGCCTTTACGCTCACCGAACTGGCCCACGAAATCAGCACCGCGGCGAACAGGCCCGTGGCTTACCAGGATCTGCCGGCCAGCGACCATGCCGGACTGCTGGCCGGATTCGGCGTTCCGCAGCCCTTCGCCGACATCCTGGCTGACTGCGACCTGGGCATCGCCCGTGGCGACCTGCACGTCACCGGCTCCTCCCTCCGCGAGCTGATCGGCCGGCCCACCACGCCAATGTCCGACTCGGTCCGGTCGGCCCTCGCCACCGTCTGACCCTCAACGCTCTATCACTCTCCTCACGAGAGTGATACAGCGTTCGGATTTAACCAGCATCAAGTGATAGAGCGTCGGGAGTCGCTATGACCTGGACGCCGTTTGTTACCGGGCGGACTCAACCACCGGCATCGGTGAGGTCTCGTCCACCAGTTCGGTCCGGCGTCGTCCGTTCCCCTTGACCCACAGCCGGTAGGCGAGCACCAGGAGCCCCAGCCACACGGCGCCCACATAGAGGGCCACTCGGGTGTCCTCGAAGGCGCCCAGGATGGCGATGACCAGTGCCATGAACGCGATGGTCAAGATGGAGGCCGCCGGCCACCACGGCGACGGGAAGTCCGACGCCGGCAGGCCGTTCCGCGCGATCTCTCGCTTCATGGCCACGTGGGACGCCAGGATCATGACCCATACCCAGACCGTGGCGAAGGTGGCGATCGAGGCGATCAGGATAAAGACGTCCTCGGGAATGACCGCGTTCAGGACCACCCCCACCAGCAGGATGCCGGCCATCATCACCACGGTCATCCAGGGGACACCATGGCGGGAAACCCTGCCGAACACTGCCGGCGCGTGACCCTGGCCGGAGAGGCCGAACAGTATGCGGCCGGCGCCGAAGATGTCGCTGTTGATGGCAGAGAGGGCTGCGGTGATCACCACGGCGTTGAGGATGTGCGGTGCCGCCGGGATGCCCAGGCCGCTGAAGATCTGCACGAAGGGGCTGCCGTTGGTGCCGATCTCGTTCCACGGGAAGAGGCTCATCAGGACGCCGAGGGTCAGGACGTAGAACAGCAGGACCCGGACGGGCACCGTGTTGACGGCCTTGGGGATGACCTTTTTGGGATCCGTGGCTTCGCCCGCGGTGATGCCGAGCGTTTCGATCCCGCCAAAGGCGAACATCACCACGGCGAAGGAAGCCAGCAGCCCCTCGAAGCCGTGCGGGAACATCCCGCCGTGCTCTACGAGGTTGCCCAGCCCCGGCGCCACGCTGGAACCGCCGGCCTGGAAGCCAAATGCAATGATGGCCGCGCCGCCGACGATCATGGCGATGATGGCCGCCACCTTGATCAGCGAAAACCAGAACTCCAGCTCGCCAAACACCTTCACGCTCAGCAGGTTCAATGCGGCCAGGAAGAAAATGATGGCCAGGATCCAGATCCAGCGGTCCACCTGGGGAAACCAGAAGCCCATATAGATACTGAAGGCTGTGACGTCGGCGATGGCCACAATTGCCATTTCGAAAACGTAGGTCCAGCCGGTCACGAATCCTGCCAGCGGCCCGAGGTAACGGCTGGCGTACTGGCCGAAGGAGCCGGAAACGGGGTGCCGGACGGCCAGCTCGCCGAGTGCCCGCATCACCATAAATACGGCCGCCCCACCGATGATGTAGGCGAGCAGGACAGCCGGGCCGGCCTTCTGGATGGCGGAGGCCGAGCCGTAGAACAGCCCGGTGCCAATGGCCGAGCCGAGTGCCATAAAGCGGATGTGCCGGACATTCAGTCCCCGGTTCAGGACGCGTCCGACGGCGGCGCCCGGTGTGGTCGTTTCGGCTGGGCTTGCGTCCTGGCTGGCGGCGCTTGGTGCTTGCTGCATACAAATACCTTCTCGTCATTGGGAGGGGGATCGCTAACCAGCAGACCATTTTGGCGCCCGACGTGATGAGCCTCATGGGAGCTTGGTGTCTTCGATCTCAGACTGGCCCGGATGGTGCGTGCTTTTCGTACTGGCATCGTCCAAACCCTTGACACCATGTCAGCTATTCTTTACTTTTGAGATGTTAGCTTTGTTTTACATTTGGTGCTGTTTGCGATGTCAGTTACGACAGGAGCAGAAATGTCCTTCGAAGAGAAGAGTGCGTGGATCATGGGACTAGCCGAATGGCAACACTTTTGGATCGCAAACGTCATCTATCTGGCTTTTGCGCCGTCCGCGATCCTGGGTTCCGCGGCCAAGATCGTCGCCTATCGCCAGGGTTTCCGGCCGTGGTGAAGTCAACGCGCGTCACCAATTCCATCCGCCGGCTGCGGTTCGAACGCGGGGAAATGACCCAGGCCGAACTTGCCGAGCGCGTGGGGGTCACCCGCCAGACCGTCATCGCCATCGAGCAAGGCCGGTATTCCCCATCGCTGGAGAGGGCCTTCCAGATCGCCCAGGTCCTCAGCGTGCCGCTCGAGGACGTCTTCCAGTACCCGCACCATGAAGGAGAAGCATCATGAAAGCTATCGTGCAGGACGTTTACGGGGACGCTGACGTGCTCAAGCTGCGGGACATTCCGCAGCCGGTACCCGGCAACGGCGAGGTGCTCATCAACGTCCGGGCGGCGGGCGTCGACCAGGGCGTATGGCACCTGATGGCCGGGCAACCGTACCTGATCCGGCTCTTCGGTTTCGGGCTGAGGAAGCCCAAGGTGCCGGTCCGGGGCAGGGAGGTGGCAGGCGTCGTCGTCGAAGTTGGCGCCGGCGTAACCCGCTTGCAGCCCGGCGACGAGGTGTTCGGCACCTGCGAGGGGTCCTTTGCCGAATACGTCTGCGCGAAGGAGGCACTGCTGGCCTGTAAGCCCGCCAACCTGACGTTCGAGGAAACCGCGGCCGCCCCTGTCTCCGCTGTCACTGCGCTGCAGGCCGTTCGCGACGCCGGCCAGGTGACGGCAGGCCAGAAGGTGCTGGTCATCGGCGCGGGTGGGGGAGTGGGGTCCTTCGCCGTGCAGGTCGCCAAGTCCTTCCGAGCGAACGTTACGGGCGTCTGCAGCACGGGCAAAGTCGACCTGGTTCGGTCGCTGGGCGCCGATCAGGTCATCGATTACACCAGGGAACATTTCGACGGCGCAGGCGTTCTGTACGACGTCATCATCGATACCGCCGGCAATCGGTCCCTCTCGGTTCTCCGGCGCGCGCTTGGACCAGACGGGACGCTGGTGATCGTCGGGGGCGAAGGCGGCGGGAAAGTGACCGGCGGTTTTGAGCGCTCGATGGCCGCGCCGCTGGCATCCCTGTTTTCCGGCCAGAAATTCAAAGGGCTCGTCTCGAAGGAGAACCACAAGGACCTTGAAACGCTGACAAGGCTCTTTGAAGACGGCGCCGTGAAACCTGCCGTGGACAAGGTGTACCCGCTGTCGGAAGCCCCTGGCGCCGTTGCCTACCTGCGGGAGGGGCTGGCGCGCGGCAAGGTGGTTGTCAGGATCTGAGCGTGGCCAGGTTATCCACATAGGCACGAGTGCACGGTGCTTTGGCCTGAGCCGCGCAGGATGCTGGAGGTATGGAAAGCCGAGCAGTGTGGGAAGCCGAAAAAGCGAAAAGCCATGGAGGCAATCTCCTGGACGCTCTACGCTCTAGGGCGGAGAATCGCCGCCGAGACCTGCCCGGCGACTTCGTATGGGTCCCATGTTGATGCGGTCGCACGGAGAGGCGTGGTCTTGGCGCTTCTTGCCGAAGTCGCCCGGGTGAAAGCAAAGCTCGCTGCCTTGACGGCCAAAGCCGCCGCAGGATATCCAGAGCCGCCATCCTCTGCCCGGTCATTGTCAGTGCCTCGCAGGCTGATATGACCATGGACAACACGGCAGCTGCAGAGGTTCTGGAGGCCATCGCGGCCTCCGCCGCCGGGTTGGCCGGTGTGCTCCGCGGGACTGCCGTTGTCTCGGCGGCCCAGCCGTCCGTGGGGGACGGGGACCTGCTGCGCCAGCAGGCAGAAGCGTGCCTGACCGTCCTGTCCGGAACTGCCGGGATGGAGGCCATGATGGCTGCCGTGAAGGTCCATGCCGCCAACGGTTATGACCATGCCGCGCAGGCGGTTTCAGGCCCTGTGGCGTCCCCGGGAGAGCAGACCGCCCAGGACAGGGGCATCCTGGCCGAAGTCGCCTGCGCCCTGACCGTGAGCGAACGCACGGCGAACGCGCTGCTGGCCGAAGCACATGAATTAACCACCGCGCTGCCGCTGACGCTGGCCGCCCTGGAAGCAGGGTCGATTTCGTGGCAGCACGCCCGGATCGTTGTTGACGAAACGGCCAATCTGGATCCCGCCGGCACGGCGGCGTTGGAAGCACACTTCCTGGATCCGGACGCACCCAACCCGGCGCGGGGCGGCCCGGCCTGGCTCTCCGCCTACCTCCCAGCCGGTCAGGCAGCCGGAATCCGGACCCGAACCACCGCCGCGGCCCGCACCCTGCAGGGCCCAACGGAGTCCAGGACCCTCACCCGGCTCCGGGCGGACATCGCCGCGGCCTGGCTGCTGGGCGGGGAAGCTGATGCCATCCCGTCGCCGAAGGCACAAGTCCTGGTGACCGTTCCGGTGTTCGCGCTCATGAGCCTGACCGACGAGCCCGCCATGCTTGATGGGTACGGGCCCATCCCCCCGTCCATGGCCCGCGCCCTCGTCGCCGGCGGGGCCGATTCATTCCATCGCGTCCTGACCGACCCGCGGGACGGCGCACCTCTGGAAATTGGCCGGGACAGCTACCGGATCCCCACAGCAATGCGCCGGTGGCTCCGGCTCCGGGACGGCAAATGCCCCTTCCCTGGCTGCCACAACCAATCCCTGGACAACGAAGCGGACCACCTCCTCGCCTGGCATCAGGGCGGCACTACCGGCATAGCAAATCTGGGACAGCCATGCCCCCGGCACCACCGGCTCAAACACACCACAACTTGGAGACCCACACCGGCGAGTCCCACCGAACCACCCGGCTGGATATCGCCCGCCGACCGCCACTACGCCAGCGAGCACCCTGACTGGGAACCAACCATCTGGCCGCAGCAACTGGAAGATCCGGGATTCGGGGCGGCCCTGGAATTGGCGGACCAGGAGAGGACAGGCCAGGAACGGACGGACGAAGAACGCTGCGATGCTCAAGCTGGAGGCGCCCGGACCGAACGTCCGGTGGATTCCCAACCTCCGGTGGGTGACAAGTCCCCACTGGACTGGGTGTCGCCTCTGACCACAGGGATGCACTCAGTCACCTAAGCGATGTCCTGGGCCCCACCCCTACCGCGGACGAGCCGCATGTGTCCGCGGTACTCGGCCGCCGCCAAGCCGCCGCCAAGCCGCCGCCAAGCCGCCGCCAAGCCGCGCCAGGTGGTGCGCCCGCTCGGCAACCATATGGACCAGGATCTGATGCAGGGTGACATGCCGCCGGTCCTCGGGCCACCACGGCACCATACCGGCGGCATCAACCGGGAGTGCCCCGATGGTGGCATCGCTGTGTGCCGGGCGAACCGGTGCAGCTCAACGATGTCTTCCCGGCTCTCGTCGGCCGTTACCCAAAGGTTGGCGTCCGGGGCCGCGCCGTCGTCGTACCACGGGAGATGCCGGCCGCTGGGGCGGCCGAAGACCTCGCCGAAGTAGCCCAGCTCCACACTGGTTACGTGCTCCCCAACCAGCCGCCGTAACGTGCAGAATAGTCTCGTATACCGGACACCGGGACAGACCACTTGGTGCCGTGGAGCATAGTTCGGGGCGCAAGCTTAAGTACGGCATCCCGGACTTCCGGGGGCGACGGGACAACCCCCGGCGTAACCCCTGACAACCGGCGACACATCGGAGGACACAGTGGCAGGCCCTGTAGCAAAGATGGCGTCCAAGGTCCCCGCTGCCGAGAACACCCTTCGTATCCTCAAACTGTTGGCCTCGAAGCGCGGGCCGATGGCGGCGTCGAGCATTGCCACGTCCCTGGGTCTGCCCCGTTCCAGCGTCTACCACCTTCTGGGTGTGATGGAGGCAAACGGCTTTGTCCTCCACCTGCACGAGGAACAGCGGTACGGGCTCGGCATCAGCGCCTTCGAACTGAGCTCGGCCTATTCGCGCCAGGAGCCGCTGTCCCGCTTGGGCCGGCCGCTGCTTGCCTCGCTGGTGGACGTGATCGGCGAGAGCGCGCACCTGGCCGTCCTCCACGGCCGGGACGTGCTGTACATCGTCGAGGAGCGGGCCAAGAACCGCCCATCCCTGGTGACCGACGTCGGCGTCCGGCTCCCCAGCCACCTCACCGCCAGCGGCCGGGCCATCCTCGCTGCGCTGCCGAAGTCGCAGGTCAGGGCGCTGTACCCCAACGCCGCAGCCTTCAGTGCCCGGCATGAGGTGGAAGGCGCAATCATGAAGTACTCGGCGCTGTCCTCCCACCTCGACCAGGTCCGGCAGCGCGGCTATGCCACCGAACATGGTGAAGTGACGCCCGGTTTTGGGTCCATCGCGGCGGCCGTCACCGATCACGTCGGATGGCCTACCGCGGCCGTCGCCGTCACGTTCCTGGAGGACAAACTGCCGGCAGACCAGTGGCCCGCGTTCGCCGCCCGGGTGCAAAAGGTGGCCGACGAGCTCTCCGTCCGCATCCACGGCCGTCCTTCGACTTAGAGCCATTCGGCCCGGTGGCAAGCCGGCTGTCGGGTTTTGCCCAATCAATCCGTCGAGCGGCTGCGGTAGGCCCGGCAACTCGGGGCCCGCACGGTGGCCTCGGCGAATGGTGACGCAGAATCCGACACGTCCGCGCAGGGCCGGTCCCATGGTCCGTGAAACGCTCGGCCGACGGGTCTGGAATCCCGGACAGTGCTGTCCCGAAGGCCCTGTCTGCCCGGTCCCGGAGGGGCTTTAGTTGATACAGAACCACTTCCGCTCAGCACGAACACACGAAGGAGCCCCCCATGGCACCCGCCGATTTCACCACCGGTGCCCGCCCGGTCAAAGCTGCCCGCGGCATCGAGCTCACCGCCAAGAGCTGGCAGACGGAAGCCCCGTTGCGCATGCTCATGAACAACCTGGACCCCGAGGTGGCCGAGCGGCCCGATGACCTGGTGGTCTACGGCGGCACCGGCCGCGCGGTCCGGTCCTGGGCCGCGTTCGACGCCATCACCCGCACCCTGGAAACCATGGAAAAGGACGAGACCCTGCTGGTCCAGTCCGGCAAGCCCGTGGGTGTTTTCCGCACCAACGAGTGGGCGCCGCGGGTCCTGCTGGCCAACTCGAACCTCGTGGGCGACTGGGCGAACTGGCCCGAATTCCGCCGGCTCGAGGCCGAGGGCCTGATGATGTACGGCCAGATGACAGCGGGGTCGTGGATCTACATCGGCACCCAGGGCATCCTGCAGGGCACCTTCGAGACCTTCGCCGCGGTCGCCCGCAAACTCACCGGCGACGAGAACGGCACCCTCGCCGGGACCCTGACCCTCACCGGCGGCTGCGGCGGTATGGGCGGCGCCCAGCCGCTCGCCGTCACCCTGAACGATGGCGCCTGCCTGATTGTCGACGTCGACGAAAGTCACCTGCGCCGCCGCGCAGGCAAGCGCTACCTCGACGAGGTGGAAACAGACCTCGACACCGCCATCGCCAAAGTGCAGCAGGCCAAGCAAGAGCGCCGCGGCTGGTCCGTGGGCTACGTGGGCAACGCCGCCGAAGTGGTCCCGGAGCTCCTGCGCCGCCACAAGGCCGGCGCGCTCACCGTGGACATCGTCACGGACCAGACCTCCGCCCACGATCCGCTGAGCTACCTGCCCGAGGGCATCTCCGTGGCCGAATGGCACCGCGAGGCCGCCGCGGACCCGGAAGGCTTCACCAAGAAGTCCCAGGCCTCGATGGCCAGGCACGTCCAGGCCATGGTCGAGTTCCAGGACGCCGGCGCCGAAGTGTTCGACTACGGCAACTCCATCCGCGACGAAGCCCGCAAGGGCGGCTACGACCGCGCCTTCGAGTTCCCCGGCTTCGTCCCGGCCTACATCCGCCCGCTGTTCTGCGAAGGACTAGGCCCCTTCCGCTGGGTTGCCCTCTCCGGCGACCCCGAGGACATCGCCGTCACGGACAAAGCCATCAAGGAACTCTTCCCCGAGAACAAGCACCTGCACAAGTGGATCGACGCCGCGCAGGAACGGGTCGAGTTCGAAGGGCTCCCGGCCCGCATCTGCTGGCTGGGCTACGGCGAACGCGCCAAGGCCGGCCTGCTGTTCAACCAGCTGGTCAAGGAGGGCAAGGTCAAAGCGCCCATCGTGATCGGCCGTGACCACCTGGACTCCGGCTCCGTCGCATCCCCGTACCGCGAAACCGAGGCCATGGCCGACGGGTCCGACGCCATCGCCGACTGGCCGCTGCTCAACGCCCTGCTCAACACCGCCTCCGGTGCCACCTGGGTCTCCATCCACCACGGCGGCGGCGTGGGCATCGGCCGCTCCATCCACGCCGGCCAGGTCTCCGTCGCCGACGGCACCGACCTCGCCGCCCGGAAACTCGAACGCCTCCTCACCAACGACCCCGGCATGGGCGTCATCCGCCACGCCGACGCCGGCTACGACCGCGCCGTCGAGGTCGCTAAAGAGCGCGGCGTCCGCATCCCGATGCAGGAGTCGGCAGACTCCCCAGAAGCAAAGAAGTAGGAACACCCAATGACACTTACAACCCACGAACCGCTCACCGTCACCCTCGGCTCCAGCGGCGTCACGCCCGAGGACGTCGTCGCCGTCGCCCGCCACACCGCCAGGGTGACCATCGCCCCGGACGCGCTGGACAACGTGGCCAAGATCCGCGCGCATATCGACAGACTGGCGCACAGCGAGACGCCGGCCTACGGCATCTCCACGGGCTTCGGCGCGCTGGCCAACCGCCACATACCCAACGAGCTGCGCACCCAGCTGCAGAAGTCCCTCATCCGCAGCCACGCCGCCGGCATGGGACCCGCCGTGGAGCGCGAGGTGGTGCGCGGCATCATGTTCCTGCGCGCCAAGACCCTCGCCTCCGGCCGGTGGTCCTGCAGACCATGGTGGAGGTCCTCAACGCCGGCATCACTCCGGTGGTCCGCGAGTTCGGTTCGCTCGGCTGCTCCGGCGACCTCGCCCCGCTGTCGCACTGCGCCCTGGTGCTCATGGGTGAGGGTGAAGCGGAAGGGCCCGACGGCGTGACTTACGGCGCGCGCGGTGAACAGCCCGTCGCCGTACTGCTCGCCGAACACGGCATCGCGCCGGTCACCCTCGCCGAAAAGGAGGGCCTGGCGCTGGTCAATGGCACCGAGGGCATGCTGGGCATGCTCCTGATGGCCATCGCAGACATCCGCCGGCTGCTCACGACGGCGGACATCACCGCTGCGATGAGCGTCGAGGCGCTGCTCGGTACAGACCAGGTCTTCCTGCCGGAGCTGCACGCGGCCCTGCGTCCGCACCCGGGGCAGGCCGCGTCCGCGGACAACATGCTGCGCGTGCTCTCCGACTCGCCCATCGTGGCCTCGCACCGGGTGGGAGATTCGAAAGTCCAGGACGCCTACTCGCTGCGCTGCGCACCCCAGGTTTCAGGCGCTGTCCGGGACACCGTGGACTACGCCGCGCTGGTGGCTTCCCGCGAACTGGCCGCAGCCATCGACAACCCGGTGGTCCTGCCCGACGGGCGCGTCAGCTCCAACGGCAACTTCCATGGCGCCCCCGTAGCCTACGTGCTCGACTTCCTGGCCATCGCCGTGGCCGACCTGAGTTCCATCGCCGAGCGCCGCACGGACCGGATGCTCGACCCGGCCCGGTCCCACGGCCTGCCTGCCTTCCTCGCCTCAGATCCGGGGGTTGATTCGGGCCTCATGATCGCGCAGTACACGCAGGCGGGCCTGGTCTCGGACAACAAGCGGCTGGCCGTCCCGGCGTCGGTGGACTCGATCCCGAGCTCAGCCATGCAGGAGGACCACGTGTCCATGGGCTGGCACGCCGCACGGAAGCTGTGCAAGGCCGTGGAGAACCTCCGCCGCGTCCTGGCAATCGAACTGGTGACGAGCGCCAGGGCGATTGATATCCGCACCCAACTGTCCGGGGGAAAGCTGCTCCCCGGGCCGGCGGGTACTGCCGTTATCGGTGTACTCCGGGGCGTCGTGGACGGCCCCGGCGCCGACCGGTTCCTGTCGCCCGAACTGGAAGCGGCTGACCGCCTGGTTGCCTCGGGAGAGGTGATCGCGGCCGCCGAATCCGCCGTCGGAATTCTTGCTTGAACAGGAATATTCTTCGGTTCTGCCGGCTTTTCGGGCTAATGGTGAAATATGGTGCAACACGCACATTTCTGGATCCGGAAGTGTAGTAGAACTGAAGGTGTAGTGAAAGTCACATCAAAGAGGCTGTGACGGGACGTATACAAAGGGGTAGAAGTTCAAATGAAAGCACGTGGGGCTGTCCTGTCGAGGCGCAACGCTCATTCCGCCACCGTTTCTGACTGGGGAACATTCCAGGCGGGGGACCAGGTGGAAATCATCAAGCACGCCCATGTCATTGCGGCGGGTGAGGTGGAAGAAGTATCGAAGAGCGGGAATGTGTTGTGGCTTGTACCGGCGGGGCCGTCGGAAGAGCAACTCATCCTGAAATCTGACGGTGTGGAGGTTCGCCGGAGCTGACCTTGACCGCAAAAAAGTCCCTGCCACCCGGACTGACCGGGCCGCGGGGACTTTTTGCGTCTAAGAGGGTTGGATCAGGCGGCGATGGCTTCGTAAGTCTCGCCGAAGGGAACTGACTCGTCCAGGGCAACCGTAAAGCGTCCGGGGTGCAGCCGGGTCACCAGGATGCCGCAGGCTGCATCTTTGGCAGTCTCGATCAGGGTGGCAACAGCGTTGTCCAGCCCTTTGTGCATCTCGTGCGGCGTCGAAAACTGCAGGTCGAGGGACCGGGCATCTGAGGCCTCATGGGCCGCAGCGGCGGCCAGGGGGCGTTCCAATGTAGCTGTAGTCATACCTTCAACTATACCGGCGATGCGCCAATATGTCAGATGACTGCTCTTTTTTGCGATTAGATGCCAAAAGTCGAAGCTTGTTCGCAGGACGCCGCCTTGAGGGCGGGCTTAGCGAACAAGCTTCGGCTTGGCGCAGGTGGCGCAGGAAGCCGCGGCCCCAGCCCCCGGTTAGCTGCCTGTTCCAGCTTTCACGCCAACACTGGACAATCAGCCTCGAGCAGGATCCGCTGCGACGTGCTGCCCATAATCAGTTTGCCCACCGGGGTGCGGCGGCGCAGGCCGATCACAATCAGCTCCGCATTGAGCTTCTCGGCAGCGTCCAGGACCTCAGCGGCGGCGTCGTGGCCGCGGACCGGCTGCTTGATGGCATGGTCAATGCCGTGGGAGGCGAGGCGCTCGTCGATGCTTTGCATCTCGTCTTCCTGCGCGTACCGGTTATCCACCAGGGCGTCGCCCTTGGAGGAGTTGATGACCAGCAGTTTGGTGTTGGCTTTCCGGGCCTCCTCGATGGCCTGGGTCAGCGCCGCTTCGCCCTCGGGGGTAGGGACATATCCCACCACGATCGTCATGGTTGCTCCTTCTTGTCTGTGGGCTCGGTGGTGCCGGAGTGGTGCGTGTCCCGGCGGGACGCGATCGAACTAACCATCGCGGTCACCGGCGCTGTCCCCTGCATGCCGGGGCCCGTGGGGGACGCTGCAACGTGCGGCATCGGCCGGCGCGGCGGCGCCGGAGTTCACCGGCAGACCTGCTGGCACTGCCACCGGCCGGTTGCGGCGGATCAGCTTGAACAGCAGCGGCCACAGCAGGATGAGCGCCACCAGGACGTAGATTCCGACGGCGATCGGCTCGCTCCAGAGTCCGGCGGGGTCGCCGGCGCTCAGCTGCAGCGTCTGGCGAAGCTGCTTTTCGAGGCGCGGTCCGAGGATAACGCCCAGGATCAGCGGAAGGACGGGGAGCCCGAAGCGCCGCATCATGAAGCCCAGTGCGCCCAGCACCATTAGGAGCACCAGGTCGAAGGCCTGCAGGTTCACCGAGTACGCGCCCAATGTAGCGAAGAACAGGATGCCCGCGTAAAGGTAGGGCCGAGGCAGCTGCAGGAGCTTCGCCCACATCGGTGCCAGCGGCAGGTTGATGATCAGGAGCAGGAAGTTGCCGATGAAAAGGCTGGCGATGAGCGCCCACACCAGGGGTCCCTGGCTTTCGAACAACTGCGGCCCGGGCTGTATGCCGTACTGCGTGAAGGCAGCCAGCATGACTGCTGCTGTGGCGTTGGTGGGCAGGCCCAGGGCCAGCATGGGGGTCAGCGTGCCGGCAGCCGCAGCGTTGTTGGCTGCTTCCGGACCGGCCACGCCCTCGATGGCGCCATGGCCGAACTCTTCGGGGTGCTTGCTCAGGCGCTTTTCTGTGACGTAGGAAAGGAACGTGGGGATCTCGGCGCCACCGGCCGGAAGTGCGCCGAAGGGGAAACCGAACGCTGTGCCGCGGAGCCATGGCTTCCAGGACCGCTTCCAGTCGGACTTGCCCATCCACGGCTGTCCCACGGGTATGGCATGCAGGGGAGTGCGGCGCAGGTGCGCGGCAACCCAGAGTGCCTCGCCGACGGCAAAGACGGCCACCGCCACCACCACAATGTCCAGGCCATCGGACAGCAGCGGCACGCCGAACGTGAGCCGCGCCTGGCCCGTGACCACGTCAAGGCCCACCAGGCCGATCGCGAGGCCAAGGCCCAGGGAGGCAAAGCCGCGAAGCCGGGAGGAACCGAGGACGGCGGTGACTGCCAGCAGCGAAAGAACCATGATGGCAAAGTAGCTTGGCGCACCCAGGCTGACGGCGAAGTCCACCACGATAGGTGCGCAGACAGCCAGGAGGGCGGTGCCGATGGTGCCGGCCACGAAGGAGCCAATGGCCGCCGTCGCCAGTGCCTGGGCGGCCCTGCCGGCCTTCGCCATCTTGTTGCCTTCGATGGCGGTGACCACGGACGATGACTCACCGGGCGTATTAAGCAGGATGGAGGTGGTGGAGCCGCCGTACATGCCGCCGTAGTAGATGCCGGCGAACATAATGAAGGCGCTGGTGGGTTCCAGGGCGTAGGTGACCGGAAGCAGCAGTGCCACGGTCATGGCCGGGCCGAGGCCGGGGAGGACGCCGACGGCGGTACCCAGGACTACGCCGATTACGGCGTAGAGGAAATTCATGGGGGTCAGGGCGGTGGCAAAGCCGTCCATCAGGGAGGAAAAGACATCCATCAGAGAATCCCTTCCAGGAGACCGGCGGGCAGTGCAATGCCAAGCCCAAGGTAGAAGCCATAAAAGGTCAGGAGGGACATGGCCACAGAGATGAGGCCGTCACGGACGTAGTGACGGCTGCCGAGCGCCCACACGCTGCCCCAGAACAGGACAGTCCCGGAGATCACCCACCCGGCCCAGTCGATCAACAGGATGTTGGCGACGAAGGCCCCCACAAGCGGAAGCACGGTCTTCCAGTCCGCCGGGTGGCTGAGGTCCACGTCCTCACCGCCCTCAACTTCGCCCTGGCCGCCGCGGAAGACGTTGATGGCCAGCAGCAAAGCGCAGACCAGCAGGAGTCCGCCCACGATGAACGGCAGGGTTTTTGGTCCTACGGGATCAGTCCGGGAGTAAGGGGTGACGATCCGGGCCGCGTCCGCGATGACCACGGCCCCGGCCGCTCCGAGCAAGAGGGCTACCCCCAGCTCGGAGCGGCCTTTGAGCTTTGCAGCCAATGTGGTTGAGGAACTCACGCCAAGCCAAGCTTCGTGAGGACGTCCGCCACCCGCTTGTCCTGCTCGGCCAGGAAGGTTTCAAACTTGGCGCCGGTGATGAAGGCGTCGGTCCAGCTGTTCGTCTTCAGGGCCTGCTTCCAGGCGTCAGTGCCGTGCATCTTTTCAAGTGCGCCGATCAGCTTGGCCTTGTCAGCGTCGCTGATGCCCGGAGGCGCCACGATGCCGCGCCAGTTGGTGAACACGAGGTCGATGTTGGATTCCTTGAGCGTGGGGGCGTCAACGCCGTCGAGCCGCTTCTCGCCGCTGGTGGCCAGGACGCGGACCTCGCCGGATTCGATCTGCTTGAGGTACTCGCCGGCGCCGGAGGCGGCGAAACCCACCTTGTTGCCCAGGATGGCCGGGAGAAGGTCTCCGCCGCCGTCGTAGGATACGAAGTTCACCTTGGTGGCGTCGATGCCCATGGCGCCGGCCAGTTGCATCGGCAGCAGGTGGTCCGGGCCGCCCGGGGAGGAGCCGCCGCCAACGCTGATGGAGCCGGGATCAGCCTTCCACGCGGTAACCAGGTCATCGATGGTCTTGTATGGCGAATCCTTGTTGACCATGATGGCGCCGGGCTCTTCGATGAGCCGGGCCAGCGGGGTGGTGGCCGTCAGCTTGGACTCGGACTTGTTGGTGTAGCTCGCGCCCACCACGCCCAGGCCCATCAGCATGGTGAGGTCGCCGTTGCCCTTTTCGTTCACGATGCGGGCCAGGCCCACGGTACCGCCGGCGCCGGCGAGGTTGAAGACTTCGGTGTTGGTGGCAACCCTCTGGTCGTCGAGGACCTTCGCTGCCACGCGGGCTGTGGTGTCATAACCGCCGCCCGGAGTGTTGGGGACCATGATCTGGAGCCCAGTCACCGGGCCGGCGGCGGCACTGGAGCTGGCTCCGTCGGTTGAGCTCTTTCCGGTGGCACCGCAGCCGGTGGCCATCAGGGCGATGCCGGCGGCGACGGCGGCAATTCGCAATGCGCGGATCTGGCGCATGGTGTTCCTCTTCTCTGAAAAACTTCTGGGAAAACGATCAGCAAAACTGACTGGTGATCCGATGCTAGGTGCAGTGGTGACGGGCATCATTCTTGTGTACGCAGAGAAAGTTAAGTTCATTGCGTTCACGGTTCCGGCAGTCATCCGTTCTCCCTCCGGGGCCCAGGAGGGGACAGAGTTCAGGTAGCCTGACCTCCAGAGGGCCCCATCAGAAGAAAGAACCACAGTGACTCGACGACGAAGAATGTCCCTTGCGGGGCAGTATCTGGTTCTGCAGTTGCTGATTGTCTTCGCAGTCCTGGTGGCCGTGGTGGCCATCTCCCTGGCCCAGTCTGCCAGCGCATTCGAACGGACCGAAGGCCGCCGCGCCCTGTCAGCCGCCGAGGCGCTCGCCGCCAACCCCACCGTGCGCGAACTCCTCCCGGCCGCCGAGCCGCGGGGAGGATCGGCTCTGCCGGCCGTCGCCGAGTCGGTGCGGACAGTGTCCGGATCCTCGCACGTGGCGCTTGCCAAACTGGACCGCACGGTAATTGCATCCTCGGATCCGAGCCTGCTGGACCGGCCGCTGGAACTGGGCGGCAGCCGGGTGCTGGAAGGCCGGGCGTGGACCGGCGTGGTGGAAGGCTCCGGGACCGAGGAACTTTCTGCCCACGTTCCGGTGCTGGACGATTCCGGAAAACTGATCGGCATTGCAGCCATCAGCCGGAACTACCCCTCAACGCTTGACCGGCTCGGCGACGCCGTGCCCAACCTGCTCACGTATCTCGGCGTGGCCAGCGTGCTGGGCGTGGCCGGCTCCCTGCTGCTCTCCCGCCGGGTGAAGCGGCAGACGCTCGGCATGGAACCTAGCGAAATCACCGGCCTGGTGGAGAACCGCGAGGCCATGCTCCACGGCCTCAAGGAAGGAGTGGTTGCCTTGGATCCGCATGAGCGGATCACCGTTGCCAACGACTCCGCCCGCGCCCTCCTGGGCCTTCCCGCGGACTGCGTGGGCAAGAGGCTGCACAGCCTCTCCGTCGAGCCCGCACTCAAGGATGTCCTCACCCGCGAGCAGCCGGGCCCGGACCGGCTGGTGCTGGTCGGTAACCGCCTGGTGGTGCTTAACCGCGTGCCCATCCAGTCCCGTGGACGCGATATCGGCTCGGTCACCACACTGCGTGACCGGACGGAACTCTCCGCCCTCGAGCGGGAACTTGGCACCACCCGGACGGCCACCGACACCCTCCGCGCCCAGGCCCACGAATTCGCCAACCAGCTCCACGTGATCTCGGGCCTGATCCAGATCGGCGAATATGATTCCGTGGTCCAGTTCGTCAATGGGGCCACGCTGGACAGGACCAGGCTGAACGACGAAGTCACCAGCCGCATCGAGGACCCGGCGCTCGCGGCCCTGCTGATCGCCAAGTCCAGCCTCGCCACCGAACGCGGCGTCGCGCTGAAGCTGGACCCGGAATCCGGCCTGGAGCGTGTTGATGATGAGCTGTCGCGCGATCTCACCACCGTGGTGGAGAACCTGGTGGACAACGCGTTCGACGCCGTCGCCGGGCTTCCGGAGCCTGCGGTGCGGGTGCTGGTAGAGGACTCGGCCGACGGCGTCACGGTCACCGTCCGCGATACGGGCCCGGGCGTCGCCGGCGATACGGCGGAGATCTTCCGGCAGGGTTTCACCACCAAGGACCCGGGCCCCGCCGGCAGCCGGGGCTTCGGCCTGGCGCTCTCCCGGGTGGTCTGCCGGCGCAGCGGCGGCGAACTGACGGTGTCTAACGATAACGGGGCGGTCTTCACGGCGCGGTTTGAAAGAACGAGGAAGCTGGAGCCATGATCAATGTCCTGATTGTTGACGACGACTTTATGGTGGCCAAGGTCCATGCGGGGTTCATCCAGCGCACTCCCGGTTTCGCCGTCGTCGGAGTGGCCCATACGGGCGCGCAGGCTGTGACCGAAACTGCCCGGTTGCTGCCCGACCTGGTGCTGCTCGACATCCACCTGCCGGACGTCAACGGGCTGGACCTGATGCAGAAACTGCGGGAAGTGGCTCCCGAACTGGATGTGCTGGTGATCAGCGCCGCCCGTGAAGTGGACACGGTGCGCAGGGCCCTCCGCGGCGGGATTGTGCACTACCTCATTAAGCCCTTTTCGCAGACTGACCTGCAGGAACGGCTGGAGCACTACCGCAATGCTTACCAGGGCCTGGACTCGACCAAGGACGTGGCGGAGCAGTCGGACGTGAACCGGGTGTTCGGACTGGACCGGACCGAGCGGCCGCTGCCGAAGGGCTGCAGCATCGAGACCCTGAAGCTGGTGGAAGGCGCCCTGAAAGAGGCCGACGGCGACCTGTCCGCCTACGAAGTTGCCGTCCGGTTGGGCACGTCCCGGGTCAGCGCCCGCAGGTATCTGGAGTACCTCAACGATGAGGGGGCGCTGGAGGTCCGGCTCAAGTATGGTGTGGGCCGACCGGAGCGGCGCTACGTGCTGAAGGTTTAGCCGTACGGAAGAACGTGCTGGACGGAAATCTTGGCTAGCGAAGGAGCGTGTTCACCAGCCGGGCGGCCACCCGGGCGGTCCGGCCGTCGATGTCGAATTCGGGGTTCAGTTCTGCCACGTCGAGGTGCAGGAGCCTCCCGCTTTGGGCCACCTGGCGGCAGACCGCACTAATCACCGGCAGGGGCACGCCGTAGGCTGCGGGTGCGCTCACGCCGGGTGCCACGGACGCCGGCAGGACGTCCAGGTCGATGGTCAGGTACAGCACGTCCACATTGTTAAGAAACTGCGCCACGAACTCCTCCACGCGATCCGCCGTGCAGTTCTCGTCGAGCAGGTACTGCACGCCCAGCCGGTCTGCCGTGCTGAAGAGCGCCCGGGTGTTGTTCGGCTCAGAAATGCCGACGACGGCGTACCGGAATTCGCGGCCCGCAGCGGCTTCCGCCTGGGCCATCTGGAAAAACGGCGTGCCCGAACTGGGCACAGGCTCCTCCCTGAGGTCAAAGTGGGCATCAAGGTTGAGGACGCCCAGCAGCCGGCCGGTGCGCACTGCTTCGGAGCCTGCCACTCCCAAATAGCTGGCGTAGGCGGTTTCGTGCCCGCCGCCGAGCACCACTGTGAGGCTGCCGGCGTCGAGCATGGCGGCGATCGACTGACCTGCGCGGGCCTGCCCGGCTTCCAAGGCGCCGTCCGCGACCACCACGTCGCCGGCGTCGGACACTGCGCGGTCCAGATGGAAGGCCAAGGGCCCCAGGGCTGCGCGGAGGGCCGCCGGTGCCAGTGCGGCACCGGTCCGGCCCTTGTTGCGGCGCACGCCTTCATCGCTGGCAAAGCCGACGATGACGGCCGGGCGGGCGGCTGGAGGCTCGGCCCCGGCAGTGCCGTGGACGTAGGGTGTGACCGCCTGCCACCAGCGCCGGTGGTCGCCGCCGTCGCCGTCGAACCGCCCGGTCCAGGGCTGCGGCGGGACATCAACGGCGGGTGCAGGGAGGGTCATGCTCCAAGCTCACCGCATGCCCGCCGCGAAAGCGAGCCGGACCGCAGTCGTCCTGTCTGGAATTCCGGACCTTCCCCATTAGCGCAGGGAATAGGTCTTAGATCATGCCCAGGGCGGCCTCGATGGGTCCCACGGCGAAGAAGAGCAGGAACGCGGCGGCCACGGCCCACATCAGCGGATGGACTTCGCGTCCACGGCCCTGGAAGGTGCGGATGATGACGAAAGCGATGAAGCCGGCACCCAGGCCGTTGGCGATCGAGTACGTGAACGGCATCAGGGCGAACGTCAGGAAGGCCGGGATGGCAATCCCCCAGTCCTGCCAGTCGATTTTGCCCACCTGGGAGACCATCATGAACCCGACCACCACGAGGGCCGGTGCCACCGCTTCGAACGGGACAAGGTTGATCAGCGGGGTGAAGAACATGGCCACCAGGAACAGCAGGCCGGTGACGATCGAGGCCAGGCCAGTGCGGGCCCCCTCGCCGATGCCGGCACCTGACTCGACGAAAAGCTGGTTGGATGACACGGACGCGCCGCCGCCCACGATCGCACCGAGTGCGTCGACCTGAAGCACCCGGTCCACGTTGGGGATGTTTCCGTTCTTGTCCACGGTGCCGGCCTCGTTGGCCAGGCCCACCATGGTGCCCATGGCATCGAAGAAGATGCTGAGCAGGATCACGAACGCCAGCAGGGAGGCTCCCACGAAGCCCAGGTGCGCGAACGCGCCGAACGGGTTGGCCTTGCCGATCAGCGACAGGTCCGGAGCCGCCCATTCGGTGAACGTGGGGGCCACAAGGGACCAGCCCTGCGGGTTGAACTTCCCGTCACTGACGCTGGGTCCGATGTGCAGGGTAAATTCCAGGATCACGGACAGGATGGTGGAGGCGATGATGCCGATCAGGATGGCGCCCTTGACCTTGCGGACCAGCAGGCCGATGGTCAGGATGAGGCCGAAGACGAACACCAGCGTGGGCCAGCCCAGGAGCTTGCCGTCGAAACCGAGCCCAACGGGGACAGTGGTGCCCGCGGCGTCGGGGATGCGCCGGACAAAGCCGGCGTTGACCAGCCCGATCAGGGCGATGAACAGGCCGATGCCCACCACGATTGCCGTCTTGAGTCCGTCCGGAACGGCTCTAAACACGGCGGTCCGGAAACCCGTGAGGACCAGGATCAGCATGGTCACACCGGAGATCACCACCAGTCCCATCACGTCGGGCCAGGTCAGCCCAGGGTTGGTGGCTACCGTGACGGCGATGAAAGCGTTGACACCGAGCCCCGTGGCCAGCGCGAACGGGTGTTTGGCCCAGGCGCCCATCAGGATGGTGAGGATGCCCGCCACGAAAGCCGTCACCGCTGCAACCGCGGGGAACCCCAGGGTGGTGCCGCTGGAGTCCGGCCCGGAGAGGATCAGGGGGTTCAGCACCACGATGTAGCTCATGGCAAAGAACGTGGCAAAGCCGCCGCGGATCTCGCGGGAGAGATTGGAGCCTCGCTCGGAAATCATGAAATACCGGTCCAGGGCAGAGCCTTGCTTAAGCATTAGTCCTCCGGGGAAAGTGTTATGGGGATACCTGAATACTAAAGGGCGGCGGGCCTCCGCCCGGGACAACGTAGCCCCGGTCACAGCCGAACTCCGTCGAAGGTACGCTGTCGCAGGCCAAGCCTAGAATGACTGTCAGGAACTTCACAACGCCCAAACGATGGAGACACCATGCCCACTGCCACCTCGACGGACGAGCAACTCCCGTCGGCCCACGTGGCCGACACTCACGATCTGATCAGTGTGCAGGGTGCCCGGGAGAACAACCTCAAGGACATCAGCATTGAGATCCCCAAGCGCCGGCTGACGGTATTCACCGGGGTGTCCGGCTCAGGCAAGAGCTCGCTGGTCTTTGCCACCATCGCCGCGGAGTCGCAGCGGATGATCAACGAGACCTACAGCGCCTTTGTGCAGGGCTTTATGCCGAACCTGTCCCGGCCCGAGGTGGACCGCCTCGAGGGACTGACCACGGCGATCATCGTTGACCAGGAGCGCATGGGCGCGAACCCCCGCTCCACGGTGGGCACAGCCACGGATGCCAACGCCATGCTTCGGATCCTCTTCAGCCGGCTGGGCACCCCGCAGGTGGGCCCGCCCACGGCATTCTCCTTCAACGTCCCCACGCGCAAGGCCAGCGGTGTGCTGAGCACCGAAAAGAGCGGCGGCCGGGTGGACAAAAGCGTGGTGCAGAACGCTGTGTACCTGGGCGGTATGTGCCCGCGCTGCGAGGGCATGGGTGCGGTCTCCGACTTCGACCTCACTGCGCTCTATGACGACAGTAAATCGCTCGCCGACGGTGCCCTGACGGTTCCCGGCTACAGCATGGATGGCTGGTACGGCCGCATCTTCAGCGGCGCCGGCTTCATCATGGACAAGCCCATCGCGAAATACACCAAAAAGGAAATGCACGACCTCCTGTACAAGGAGCCCACCAAGATCAAGGTCGAGGGCATCAACCTCACCTACGAGGGCCTGATCCCGAAAATCCAGAAATCGATGCTCTCCAAGGACGTCGACGCGATGCAGCCCCACATCCGGGCGTTCGTGGAGCGTGCCATCACCTTCCAGGCCTGCCCCGAGTGCGAAGGAACGCGGCTCAGCGCGGTAGCGAGGTCCTCGGAGATCCAGGGGAAAAACATCGCAGACCTCTGCAAACTGCAGATCAGCGACCTCGCCGGCTGGGTCCGCGACCTCAAGGAGCCGTCGGTGGCGCCGCTTCTCAAAGGCCTGCAGCACCTGCTCGACTCGTTCGCCGAAATCGGCCTGGGCTATCTCTCCCTGGACCGGGCCGCCGGCACGCTCTCCGGCGGAGAGGCCCAGCGCACCAAGATGATCCGGCACCTGGGCTCCTCCCTGACGGACGTCACCTATGTGTTCGACGAGCCCACCATCGGCCTGCACCCGCACGACATCGAGAGGATGAACCAGCTCCTGCTGCAGTTGCGCGACAAGGGCAACACCGTGCTGGTGGTTGAGCACAAGCCTGAGACGATCGCCATCGCGGACCACATCGTTGACCTTGGTCCGGGTGCCGGGACCCAGGGCGGCAGCGTCTGCTTCGAAGGCACGGTGGACGGGCTGCGGGCCAGCGACACCATCACCGGACGCCACCTCGACGACCGGGCCGCGGTCAAGGAATCGGTGCGTTCCTCGTCCGGTGCGCTGGAGGTCCGCGGGGCCTCGATGCACAACCTCAAGGACGTCGACGTCGACGTCCCGCTCGGGGTGCTGTGTGTGGTCACGGGCGTCGCCGGTTCGGGCAAGAGCTCGCTGATCCACGGTTCCGTGGCCGGCCGCGACGGTGTGGTGGTGATCGACCAGGGCGCCATCAAGGGGTCGCGCCGCAGCAACCCGGCAACATATACGGGACTGCTGGAGCCAATTCGCAAGGCCTTCGCAAAGGTCAACGGCGTGAAACCGGCGTTGTTCAGCTCCAACTCAGAAGGTGCCTGCCCCACCTGCAACGGCGCGGGCGTGATTTTCACCGAACTCGGCGTGATGGCCACTGTCGAGTCCACCTGCGAGGACTGCGAGGGCCGCCGTTTCCAGGCGTCGGTCCTGGAATACCAGCTGGGCGGGCGCAACATCGCCGAGGTGCTGGCGATGTCGATGACCGAGGCAGCAGTGTTCTTCGCTGAAGGCGAAGCCCGGACCCCGGCCGCCCACAAGATCCTGGACCGGCTCGTGGACGTGGGCCTCGGGTACCTCACTCTCGGCCAGCCCCTCACCACACTGTCCGGCGGTGAGCGGCAGCGCGTCAAACTCGCCACCCAAATGGCGGAGAAGGGCGATGTCTATGTCCTCGACGAGCCGACCACCGGCCTTCACTTGGCCGACGTCCAAAACCTGCTGGGCCTCCTGGACCGTCTGGTTGACTCCGGAAAATCGGTGATCGTTATCGAGCACCACCAGGCGGTCATGGCGCACGCTGACTGGATCATCGACCTCGGCCCCGGCGCAGGGCACGAAGGCGGCAAGGTGGTTTTCGAGGGGACGCCGGCGGAGCTTGTGGCGGCCAAGCCGACGCTCACCGGCAAGCACCTCGCCGTATACGTGGGCGCCTAGGGAGGGCAGTCAGCGCAGCGGCTAGGCTTGGAGGACGCCAACTTTGAGGGAGCAGTCCACCGATGCGATCCATCCGCCGCCAAATGCTGAGCCTTTTGCTTGGGACCTTCGTTGTCGCCGTCGCGCTGCTGGGGTTATCCGCCCCTGCCGTGGCGCACGACGCCGCCGAGTCCAGCAGCCCCGCGCAGGGAGCCACGGTGGCGTCGCCACCGGAGAAGGTTTCGGTCACGTTCAGCAAGAATCCATTGGGCATCGGCGCACAGTTTTCCGTCAAGGATGCCAGCGGCGCCGAGTGGGCCAATGGGGCCGTTGAGATCGTGGACAACGTGGCTTCCCAGCCGCTGAAGGGCGGCGCCCCGGCGGGCGCCTTCACGGTGGCCTGGCGCGTAGTCGGCTCGGACTCCCATCCGATCGAGGGGGCGTTCGGCTTTACGGCGACCGCCGCGGCGGAGGGGGCATCGCCGTCGGGCCTTTCAACGCCCGGAACAACGGTCGGCCCGACGGCGTCCGCGGCCATTCCGGGGATGGGAACCGCCCAGCCGGGAACCATCGTGGCACCGGAACCGGCGGCGGATGCGTCCGAACCGTTTCCCTGGAGCCTGGTGATCTTTGCCGCGGTGGCGTTGGGCCTGCTCGTGACCATCGGAATCCTGGCGAAGCGCCGACTCACGTCCGGCAGTGACGACGAATACGCGGAAGAAGGCACAGCCAGGTCCTAGCCGGCGGAACTCCCCGCCAGGATGGCCGGGCCGGCCTCAGGGTAAACCTTGGACGAGATTGCCTGGCCCACGGTTTTTGCCTGCCGCAGCACTTCCTTGGGCGAGGGCGTAATAAGGTCGCCGACGCCCACCAGGTAGATGCCGATCTTCCGCATGGCGGCCACCAAATTGCGGCCAACGGTGATGCCGAAGTCGCTGAGCATGCGCCGCAGCTGGCTGTGCGCGCAGCGGGTCAGCACAATGTGGTCTGCCAGCAGGATTCCGGTGGGGGTATGAACTTCCCACTGCCGGGCCGGGGACTCTATCTGCGACGCAGCGGCTGTTGGGCCCCCCACCATGGTCAACTGAACGGCGCGGGTGGTGGTGCGTACATCCATGTGGTGGCTGGCTGCATAGTTGCGCAGGTGCCGGAGGATCTCGTTGCGTTCCTTGAGGGAGTCGGAGTCTGCTGCGTCGCAGCGCTGCAGCGAAGTGGTGTTTGCCGGTTGCCCGGCGCCCAGGATGTCCAGCCCGTCCACCACGATGGCACCCACGCCACGCCGGCGCAGTTCTGCGCCGACCGCGAGGCCGGAGAGCCCGGTGCCGATGATCACCGTGGTGGTCCGCTCGGTCCCGCCAGTCACAGACATGGTTGACACTACAGTTCTCCTCCTTGAAGGCATTCGGCTGATGCAGGCGTCGTCGCACTGCATGCGTGCCCTAACCCCCAAAGTCCGGCCGCAACAGCGGCCCGCGATGCCCCCTTGGAGAGGCATCACGGACCGGCAGTGCCTCGAAGACTACAGAAGATTGGTGACGGGGGATAGCCCACCACGAAACATTCGTGTTAACGATGGATACGGTTGCCGTTCCGTTTGCCATGGGCTGTGGATAACTGCCCATCGCTGGCTCTGGCGGCCTTGCTAAGTGTCCGCGGACCGAGAATAGTGATAAGCGGAAGCAGAGTATTCCTGACCAGCCCCGATGTCCATGCGGCGGGTGCAGGCAAGCCCTTAGCTTCTGGCAGAATGGCCCGAACATCAGCCGGAAAACTAGGCAGTACCGCGAGGAGGCGGCCCGATGGGCGCACATGAGATGCAACCGGACCCGGAACGGGAGAACATGGCCAATTCCACCGCTCCCCAGGGAATCGTTGTGGGTGTAGACGGATCCGACCACGGCCAGTGCGCACTGGTTTGGGCAGCCCGGGAAGCCGAACGCCGCCGTCGGCCGTTGCACATTGTCACCGCCTATTCAGTGCCCATCTTTGCTGCGTCGGGGCTGGACGGCGGCTACGCCACAGTGGATGATTCCGTGATCCGCGAGGGTGCCGAAGCGATCATCCAGCAGGCGATGGACAAGGTTTCGGGCTACAACATCGACGTCGATGCCTCCGTGGAGAACGGTGACGCCTCGGGTGTCCTGCTGGAAATGTCGGAAACGGCTGAGCTGCTGGTGTTCGGCACCCGCGGCCGCGGCGGATTTGTGGGCCGCCTGCTGGGCTCGGTGAGCAGTGCGCTTCCGGCCCATGCCAAATGCCCGACGGTAACTGTGCCCCTGGTCTGTTCGGACCGGCTGGGCGAAACAACGGACGACAAGCGCATCCGGGCCGAACAGGCCAAAGAGGGACACAAGCAGGTTGAAAACGTGGTGGTGGTAGGCGTGGACGGGTCCGAGCAGGCGCGGGTCGCCGTGCTGGAGGCCGCAGACCAGGCTGAACGGCTGGGGGCAACCCTGCGCGTGATCTGCGCCGTGCCCCAGTTCAGCGGATCCGTGGCCTGGGTCCCCGCCCCGATGGACCGGCAGGGCCTGTTTGAAGACATTCAGAACCAGTTGGATGCCGGGAAGGCCTGGCTGAAGAGCCACTACCCGAACCTCCGTGTGGAGTCGGAAGTGAAGGATGGCTCGGCCGTGGATGTCATGGTGGACGCCAGCAGGCACGCGGAACTCGTGGTGGTGGGCACCAGGGGCCGTGGCGGTTTCACCGGCATGCTGCTGGGTTCCACATCCGGGGGGGTCCTGCACCACACCAAGGGGCCTGTCCTGGTGGTCCCGGATCGCGACGACCCCCGGCTCGCGGACCGGGCGAAGTTCGGACCCATCCTCGGCGCGGCCTGACCGAACGCCTTCGCACCAGGAGCTATCAAAGTGCCAGGCGACGGCGACGGATCTCCCATCCTGGGGTTGGAGACCCTCCGCGCGGCCATGGTGCCCCTCGTCGGTGGAAAAGCCGCCAACCTCGGGGAACTGCTTTCCGCCGGGCTGCCTGTGCCGGACGGCTTTTGCCTCACGACGGCGGCCTACCGACTGGCCACCGGCGGTGACGCGAACGGAGCCGCCGGCCCGCTCGCCGGGATCCATCAGGCCCTGCAAACGACTGCCGACGGCGACCTGCCCGCCATGGCAGCGCTGGCCGGCCAGGCACGGGACATCATCAGAAGTGCACCGGTCCCGCCCGGGATAGCAGAAGCCCTGCAGGCGGCGTACGCGGCGCTGGGCAACGACGTGCCGGTGGCGGTGCGGTCCTCGGCCACTGCCGAAGACCTTCCTTCCGCGAGCTTCGCCGGGCAGCAGGACACCTACCTCAACGTGGTGGGTGCGGCCGCCGTTGTGGAGGCGGTACGCAGCTGCTGGGCTTCGCTGTGGACCGACCGGGCTGTCAGTTACCGGGCCACGCGGGGGATCGACCCTGCCTCGGTGGCACTCGCCGTAGTAGTCCAGCGGATGGTGGATGCCACGGCCGCCGGTGTGTTATTTACAGCAAACGCGCTGACCGGCCGCAGGCAGCAGGCGGTTATCGATGCCAGCCCGGGGCTGGGGGAGGCCGTGGTGTCCGGAGCGGTAAATCCGGACCGTTTTGTGGTTGATCCGGTGGCCGGGAGGGTCCTGGAACGGCACCTTGGCGATAAACGCATCGCCGTCCGGCCGATCTCCGGCGGCGGAACCCGCACAGTGGCCGTCAGCAACGGCGGGGCCGCGGCCTGCCTGACGGACCAGCAGGCCGGAGACCTTGCGGCCCTTGGACTCCGCGTGGAGCAGCATTGCGGCGCGCCGCAGGACATCGAATGGGCCATCGACGGCGGCGGGCAGCTGTGGCTGACGCAGTCGCGGCCCATCACCACCCTGTTCCCGGTTCCCCAGCGGACCGGCCGCGGCGCGGGGACGCCCGCACCCGGGACAACGGGCGGAGCCGGTAGCGCTGCCAAAAGGGCTGTCGGGGAAGGCGCCCGCGTGTACCTCTGCTTCAGCCTGGCGCAGGGCCTGGTCCGCCCCATCACGCCCATGGGCCTCGCAGCCTTCCGGCTGATCGCCTCGTCGGTGGCCCGCGCGGCCCAAATTGACGTGCCCGAGCCACGCAACGGCCCGCCGCCCTATGCCGAGGCGGCGCAGCGGATCTACTTCGACATGACGGCTGTTGCGCGCAGCACTACAGGCCGGCGGATCGTGCCCAGGGTCTTTGACGTGATGGAGGCGCGCTCGGCTACGGTGCTGCGGAAGGTCTTCGAGGACCCACGGTTTTCCGTGACCCGGCGGACGCCGCTGGCCCTGTTGCGCCATGTGCTGCCCGCGGCAGCGCATGCCCGGATGCCGGAGACGCTGCTCCGGGCCGTATTCCGCCCGAACGTTGCCCTCCGCCGGGCCAACCGGCTGCCACGGGAGTTCGGCGACTCCATCCAGTTGCCTGCCGGCGCCACACCGCTGCGGCGCCTCGACCATGCCGAACATGTCCTGAGCACCCGCATCTTTTCGGTGGTCCCGTCCATCCTGCCGCTTCCGGCGCTCGGGTTCGCCGCACTGGCGCTGGCCGGGAAACTGCTGGGCGGTGGCCGCTGGGATGACCTGGAGGTAGTGCTCCGCGGGCTTCCCAACAACGTCACCACTGAAATGGACCTGGAACTGTGGCGCCTCGCCCGGGTGATTAGAAACGACGGCGGTTCCCGCGCCGCCGTGACCGGCCGGAAACCCGCTGCGCTCGCCGAAGACTATAAGGGGGGCCAGTTGCCCGCGGAGCTGCAGGCCGGGCTGGCGCGCTTCATGGGCCAGTACGGGCACAGGGCTATCGCCGAGATCGACGTCGGCATGCCGCGATGGTCCGACGATCCCACCCACATTCTTGGCGTCCTGGCCAACTATCTGCGGCTGGACGCGGGCGCGACGGCGCCGGACGCCAAGTTCAGCAACGCCGGCGAGGAAGCAGAAGCCCAGGTGCTGCGCCTGGTGGCGGAGGCGCGTGCCCGCGGCCGGCTGAGGGGTGCTGTAGTCCGGGCAGCACTGCGGCGTGCGCGGTTGTTTGCCGGGCTGCGCGAACTCCCCAAGTTCCAGCTGGTGGTGGGTCTTGCCGAAGTACGGAAGCAACTGGCCATGGTGGGCGAGGCGCTCGCCGCGGCCGGTGCCGTGGACGCACCGGATGACGTCTTCTTCCTGAACCTGGACGAAGCCAGGGCCGGCCTCCTGAAGGGCAAAGCAGCGGGAGCAGCAGAGGGCGCGGACGGGGAACCGGGAGCAGGACCCGCTGACATGCGCGGCCTGGTGGCCGGCCGGCGCGAGGCGTATGCCCTGGAACTGAAGCGGCGCCACGTGCCGCGGGTGCTGCTCTCGGACGGCACCGAACCGGAGGCCCTGCAGCCTGCGGGCACCTCCAAAGAGCCCGCGGTGCCCGGCACCCTGACCGGGAGCCCGGCGTCGGCCGGAACGGTCACCGCCGCCGCCCGCGTCATCCTGGACCCCGTGGGCGCGCACCTGGAGCCGGGGGAAATCCTGGTGGCCCCGTCCACCGACCCCGGATGGACCCCGCTCTTCCTCACCGCGGGCGGATTGGTGATGGAGATGGGCGGCCCCAACTCCCACGGCGCCGTCGTCGCCCGGGAGTACGGTATCCCGGCGGTGGTGGGCGTCCCCGATGCCACCCTGCTGCTTACCAGTGGCCAGCAGATAACCGTCGACGGCGGCGCTGGCACCGTAGTGCCTTCGTAGCGGGTCAGGCCATACCCAGGAGGGGTGTGCACAGCCGTCCGCAGGCGTAACCTGAAGTATGGGCTCCAACGATGAACGGGGGCTGGCATGAACCGCGCATGGAAGCGCTGGGTGCCCGCCGCTACTGTACCGGCCGTGATCGCCGCTGGTGTGCTGGTGGGATCCATCCCGGCGCGGGCAGGTGATCCGTTGCCGGAGAAGTCTCCGGCCGAGGTCCTCACTCTCCTGGGCCAGCACAGCACCAGCACGTTCTCCGGCACCATTGAGCAGGTCTCTGACCTTGGACTGCCGGAACTGCCCGCCGCCGGCCCCACCTCGGGGCCCGCCTCGGCAGGCGGGCCGGCGTCGATCGCGGAGCTCCTGACCGGCGAGCACACCGCGCGGATTTTTGTGGACGGCCCGGCCAAAATGAGAGTCCAGGTCATGGACCGGCTGGCTGAACGCGATGTCATCCGGCGCGACCACGACGTCTGGTTCTACAACTCCAAGGACAACTCGGCTGCCCACCTGACCCTGCCGGCCTTCGCCAGCGACCTGCCCCTGCAGGTTCCTGAGGCTTCCGGCCCGCACAATCCCCGCCCGCTGCTGCCCGCCCCCTCGGATCCCGCCGTCCTGCCGGACCCGGGCGTGCCTGCCAAAGACCTGTCTGCCCCCGACCTGCCCGGCCGCGACATGCAGATGCCGGACATGCCCGCACACACTTTCCCCACCCCTGCGGACCTCGCTACGAAGTTCCTCGCCATGGCTGACAGTTCCACCGCAGTAACCGTCGGGCCCGAGGTCCGGGTGGCCGGGCGGTCGGCCTACAGTCTGGTGCTGGCGCCGCGCACAGAAAGGACCTTGCTGGAGAAAGTGGTTATCGCCGTCGACGGGCAGACCGGCCTGCCGCTTCGGGTGACAGTGGCGGCGCGGGGCCAGGCGCAACCCGCTTTTGAGGCCGGCTTCACAAGCCTGTCCCTTGAAACGCCTGATGATGCCGCCTTCAACTTCGTTGCTCCGCCGGGTGCCACGGTCAAAGAGCTGCCTGTGCCTCCAGTGCCGTCCGCGCCCATGATGCCCGCCCTGCCGGGGGAGCCCGGCATGATCACTCCGGACCACAACCCCGGCGATGGGCCCAAGCAGCAGCACGGTGACCAGCCCAAGCCGACAGTGACGGGCAAGGGCTGGGAAACCGTGGTGGGGTTCCCGGCGTCACCTGACGGGCAGGGGGCTCAGTCGGCCGAAGCGTTGCTGAACGTTCCGCTCCTGTCCCAGGCTGCCGTCGTCGTTCCCGGTGGACGACTCCTGTCCACTGCGTTGGTCAACATCCTGCTGACCGACGACGGCAGGATCTTTGTGGGGATGGTTCCGGCGGACCGGCTGCAGGCCGCCGCCGGCGCAGCGTGACCGCGGCCGGCAGCGCGGCTGCCGGACTGACCATCGAAACCCAGGGTCTCACCAAGCGGTTCGGCCACCAGTTGGCCGTGGACAACGTGGACCTCGCCGTCCCGCACGGCGCCGTATTTGGCTTTTTGGGGCCCAACGGATCCGGCAAGACCACCACCATCCGGATGCTGCTGGGCCTGGCCGCGGCGTCGGCCGGAACCGTCAGCGTCCTGGGTTTGCCGATGCCGCAGCGGCTGCATGAGGTGCTTCCGCGGGTTGGCGCGTTGGTGGAGGGTCCGGCGTTTTATCCCTTCCTGTCCGGCACCGCCAACCTGCACCGGCTGGACGCCGCCAGCCGGCACGGAACGCCCGGTACCCGGAAGGCGCGGGTGGCTGCGGCGCTGGAGCGGGTGGGGCTCTCGCACGCTGCCGGCAAGCGCGTGCACGCCTACTCGCTTGGCATGAAGCAGCGGCTTGGCATCGCCAACGCGTTGGTCTCCCCACGGGACCTGCTGGTGCTGGATGAGCCCACCAACGGCCTCGATCCGCAGGGTACGCGCGAGGTGCGCAGCCTGGTCCGCTCGCTGGCCGCGGACGGTACCACCGTCTTCGTCTCCAGCCACCTGCTCGCCGAGGTGGAGCAGATCTGCACGCACGCGGCGATTATGAGCGCGGGCCGGCTGGTGGCGCAGGGGCCGCTGGCAGAGCTCCGGCAGGACGGCGGCGTGCGGGTGCGCCTGTTAACGCCCGACGCCGGCACCGCCTGTGAGGTACTGCTTCGGTTGGGCATGACTCCGGGGAGGGGGAACGCCGATGCGGGAAGTCCCGGCGTGGACGGGGAAGTGGTGACGGCAGGCGCCGCTGTGCCGGGTGGTGCGGTCAGCCGGGAAGGTGCGGTGGCTGGGGCTCAACCGGGCAACCCCCCGCCCGCCATGACACCTGCCTCCATGCCACCTGCGGAAGACATCGTGTCGGCGCTCGTGGCGGCAGGGGTGCGGGTCCGAGGCTTTTCCGTGGAGCAGGAAAGCCTCGAGGAACGATTCGTTGCCTTGACGGGGGAGGGGTTCGACGTTGCCCAGTGATGCCTCGCCCAATCGAGCTTCGCCCGCGGATGCTTCGCGGGCCGGAAGCCGCTCACCGGCCGTCGCCATCCCCCGTGACCGCGATATCCCGGCGGCCGCGTCCAGCATGTCGCTCCTGGCGTCCGAACTGAAGACTCTTTTCCGGCGTCGCCGGACCGTGGCAATGCTGGTGGCCCTGGCCGCGATACCGGTGCTGATCGCCGTCGCGGTCCGGCTGTCCTCGGCTGTTCCTCCCGGCCGCGGGCCGGCATTTCTGGACCGGATTACCCAGAACGGGTTGTTCGTGGCCGTCACGGCGATGCTGGTGGCCGTGCCGCTGTTCCTGCCGCTCACCATCGGTGTGGTGGCAGGGGACACCATTGCCGGTGAGGCAAGCCTGGGCACCCTGAAGTATTTGCTGGTGGCACCCGCCGGGCGAGTCCGGCTGCTGTTGGTGAAGTATGCCGGGGCGCTGGCCTTTTGCCTGGCCGCGCCCGTGACGGTGGCCCTTGCCGGAGCAGCGATCGGAGCGTCCCTGTTCCCGATCGGGCCAGTGACGCTCCTGTCCGGCGATGTGGTGCAGCCGGCCGAGGCGGCGTGGCGGCTTGTCCTGATTGCGGCTTATCTGGCGGTGTCCCTTGCCGGGTTGTCGGCAATTGGCTTGTTCCTGTCAACGCTGACCGTGGTGCCGGTCGGGGCGATGGCTGCCACGGTGGTGGTCTCCGTGGCGTCGCAGATCGCGGACCAACTGCCTCAGCTGGAGTGGCTGCACCCTTGGTTGTTTACGCATTACTGGTTCGGGTTCGCGGACGTCCTTCGCCAGCCGGTGCTGTGGGATTCCTTCACCAGCAACGCCCTGCTGCAGGGCGGGTACGTGGCCGTCTTCGGGGCGCTGGCGTATGGCCGGTTTGTCACAAAGGACATCCTGTCCTGAGGAGGTCAGGTCTGAGCTGGGAGCCCTGTTTCGACGCGGGCCGCACTTGAGCTGGAGTGCTGTCCCGCGGCTGGGGTACTTGCTGGGTCGCGGGCCGGGTCAGTAGCGGGCAGCGTAGGGGTGTAGCTGCATCCCGGACATCCTGCTCAACTGGGTGACCCCGATTCCTTCATCCGGGTTCAACGCCTGCACCACCTGGCCATTGCCGAGGTAAATGGCTACGTGATAAAAACCCGGGGCCGAACCCCACACCAGCAGGTCGCCGGGGCGGGCCTGTGAGATGGGCACATGCGTGGGAGCTGCCGCGTACTGCTGGGCTGCGGTGCGGGGCAGGTATTTGCCGGCCGCGGCGAAGGCAGTCTGGACCAGCCCGGAGCAGTCGAAACCGTTGGGACCGGTGCCGCCGTATTGGTAGAAATACGGCGCTCCCACTTTGGACAGTGCCACCGAAATGGCTATCTCATTGGAACCGCCCGGTGCCGGCGCGGGCGGGGGTGTGGGTGTAGGGGCCGGTGCTGGCGCTGGGGCAGGCCCGGGAGCCGGTGCGGGACCAGCCTGCGCGGGCGCGGGAGCCGGAACTGGAGCCGGAACAGGCGCCGGAACCGGAACCGGAGCCGGAGCCGGAACAGGTGCCGGTGCCGGTGCCGGGGCGGCCGCCTGCGGTGCAGGCCCGGCCGGTGCAGCGGGGGCCGAGGCAGCCTGACCGGACGCAGGCCGGTCGGCGGCCGCAGAGATGGCCACAAGCCTGGCCTCTTCGCGTTGCCGGTCGAGTTCATCCACCCGCGCCGATTCCAGCGCAACAGTGGTGTTCCTCAACTGCGCCAGCTGGTCCACCAGAATGGTCCGTTGTGCCTTCGCTTCGGCCACGGCCCGGACCTGTGCTGCGTTGGCCGCTTCGGCCTGTGCCTTGCTGGCTTCGGCTGTCTTGGCTGCGTCGTCGGCGGCCGTGTTGGCGTCCTGCGCCGCGGCCGTCAGCGACCGCGCCGCGGCGGCCGCCGTCTCCGCGGATTCAAAGGCCCGGCTGCGGCTGGCCGAAATGGCCTGCAGTGTTGCGGCCTGCTGCAGTGCCTCCCCGTTACCGCTGACGAACGTGGTCAGAGTCGGGTTCAGGCCGCCGTTCCTGTACAGGTCGCCGGCAAGCTGGCCCACCTGCTTTCGGGTCTTCTCTTGTGCCTGCACTGCCAGTTCTGCGCGGGCGCTGGCCACGTCCGCTGAGCTCCGGCGGTCCTGAAGCTCCACCAGGGCTTCGCTGTAGTTGTTGTTTCCCTGCAGCGTCAGGGCAAAGGTGGCCTGCTGGGCGCTGGCCGCGTCCGCCAGGAGGCGTTCGATTGCGGTGACCTGGTCCGCCGTCGCCCGTTCAGTGGACTTCGCGGCCGCGATGTCCTCCGCGGACGGAATCTCCGGCGAAGCCGGACGCTGAATGGTCGGAGCCAGGAGAATGGGCGATGCCTGCGCAGGGAGGGCGAGGCTTCCGGAAAGGACGACGGCGGTACACAGCACGGCGGCCTTCAGGCCGGATCCGGACAAACCCATTCGCAGAACCTCGCAGGACAGTCAGGCTGGGGAGCGAGGTCTGATGGCGGCACAAAGGGCCCCTCTGCTGATCGCCCAGCAGTCCGAGGCTACGTGACGTCCTGCACTTTGGCAACACTGGTCACATGGATAACATAAACAACAAGAGTCTAATTGCGTCACACCCGGCTCGGTGTGTCGGAACGGGTGCTCCGGAGGACGTCAGCCTCACCGCCCGGGCGTCAGGCGTGCTGGTGCGACTCGTGCTCGGAATGGCTGGCAGGCTCCAGCTGGAAAGTGCAGTGCTCGGTGTCGAAGTGGGAGCCGAGGCAGGCGGTGAGCTTGTCGAGGACCTGGTCAGCGCCCCGGGCGTTCAGGACGCCGTCCTCCACCACCACATGTGCGGAAAACACCGGCACGCCGGAAGTGATGGTCCAGATGTGGATGTCATGGACGTCCACCACCCCGTCCACGCTGAGGATGTGTTGGCGGATCATCTGAACCTCCACACCCTTGGGGGTTGCCTCCAGGAGCACGTCCACCACATCGCGCAGCAGGTTCCAGGCCCGCGGCAGGATCATCAGGGCAATGAGGACCGACGCGATGGTATCCGCGGCCTGGTAGCCGGTGAACATGATGACCACGGCGGCAATGATCACGGCGAAGGAACCCAGCAGGTCGCCGAGCACTTCAAGGTAGGCGCCGCGGACATTCAGGCTGTCCTGGTGTGCCCCGTGCAGGATCAGCAGCGACACCAGGTTGGCCACCGCGCCCAGGATGGCGGCGAAGAGCATGATGTCGGTCTGGACTTCGGGCGTGGAACCGATGCGCCGGATAGCCTCCGTGAAGATGACCACGGAGATGACAATCAGGATCAGCGCGTTGGCCAGCGCGGCCAGGACTTCCGCCCGCTGGTAGCCGTAGGTCCGCTGGTCACTCGCCGGCCGCCCCGCGATCCAGGCGGCCAGCAGCGCGATGGTTACGCCGGCCGCATCGGACAGCATATGGCCGGCGTCCGCCAGCAGGGCCAGGGAGCCGGACAGCGCCGCGCCCACTACCTGGACCAGGACCACCGTCAGCGTGATGGCCAGAACGGCGATGAGGCGCTTGCGGTGCCGGCCTGTTGCCGTGATGCCGTGTGTGTGGCTGTGGTCGTGTCCCATGCCTACAAGGCTAGTCCCAGCCGAGTTCGTGCAGCCGGTGGTCATCGATGCCGAAGTGGTGGGCGACTTCGTGCACCACCGTCACGGCCACCTCCTGGATCACCTCGTCGCGGGACGCACAGATGTCCAGGATGGGCTGGCGGAAGATGGTGATCCGGTCCGGCAGCGAGCCGGCGCCCCACCAGGAATCGCGCTCGGTCAGCGGGACGCCCTCATAGAGGCCCAGCAGGACGGTGTCCGGGTCTTCGCCTGGCTGCGGGACGTAGTCGTCCTCGATGAACACCGCCACGTTGTCCATGGCGGCCGCAAGTTTCGGCGGGATCAGGCCCAGTGCGTCGGCGACAGCGGCTTCGAAGTCGTCAGCGGACATCTCGAAGGGAAGCGGCTCGTGCGGGCCGTCCGGGATGATGGGCAGTCCGGGCGGCAGATTGGCGGGCATGTCCACGACTGTAGCGCGAAACCAACACCACCGGCCGCGGTCAGGAACGGATGACGGCCCGCGACCTGCGCCGGGTCAGGCCAACGCCCACCAGGCAGACCACGCCGCCCACCAGGCCCCAGACGGAGGGGACTTCGCTGAGGAGTAACCAAGAGATCAGGATGGTGGTGCCGGGGACCAGATATGTGGTCGCCGCCAGCTTCCCGGCGTCGATCAGCGACAACGCGTAAGCCCAGGTGGTGAAGGCGATGGCCGTGGGGAAGACCCCGAGGTACACCAGTCCCAGTGTTGCGGACATCGGGGCTGCCTGCAGTTCGGACACCAGCTGGCCGGTGAAAGGCAGGCAGCAGACCGCGCCCACCACGATGCCGAACCACGTGGCCTGGCCGGCAGGGATCTTCCGCAGCACCGGTTTCTGGATGATCACGCTGACAGCGGCGAGCACGGCGGCAAGGAGGCAAAGCAGCATCCCCGCAACATCCGCCGTCGAACGTTCACCGGCCGCCGGAGTGGAGCCGAGCGCGATCAGCGCCACCCCGCCAAAAGCCACCAGGCTCCCGATAATGAGCCAGCTCGGGAAACCTTCCTTGAGGATGAAGCCCGCCATGACGGCCACGAGGATCGGGTTCACGTTGATCAGCAGGGCCGCGGTGCCTGCGTCCAGAAGGTGTTCCGCGGCATTGAGGGCCACGTTGTACCCGCCAAACCACATCACGCCGTATCCGAGGATGGGCCACCACTCACGGCCGCGCGGCACTACTTTGCTTTTGCGCAGTTGTGGCAGTACCAGGGCGCCGAGCACGACGGCGGCAACCGCCAACCTGCCCAGCGCCAGGGAGCCGGGGGAGAAGCTTGGTCCGATCGCCCGGATGCCAACAAACGCCGACGCCCAGAGCACCACGGTGACCAGTACGGCTGCGATGCCCGGGGCGCTGATGCCACCGGGGCGTGTGGGAAGCGCGGCCGATGGTGCGGAGTTGGTGGGGGAAGATGAAGCCATGCTGCCAATCTAGCCCTGCCCCGGCGCCGGCGGCTGGCGGAAATCGGTCACGTCTCATCAACTACTTCCTGCCATCCTGTGGCCCCGGAATGGCCGGTCGATACCGACGCCTCGGTTAGGATACGTTTTATGGCCTCAGCTTCAACTTCGTCCCGAGGGTCCGCCCCTGACCCAGCTAAACGGATCCGCCTGGTCGTTTGGATCCTGCTCGGAGTCATCGTGGCCGCCGGGGGTGCCTGGTACGCGGTGCTGACATTGAACAAACCCGCGGCAGCGCCCGCCCCGGCGGCACCTACGGAACAGTTGGTGCGGGCGGACAGCCACCGGCTCTCCACACCTGCGGTTGAAAAGGCGCAGCTGGTGGAGTTTCTGGACTTCGAATGCGAAGCCTGCCGCTCCATCCATCCTTTTGTGGAGGAGCTGAGGCAGGAGTTTGGCGACAGGATCACCTTCGTCAACCGCTACTTCCCGCTGTCCTCGCACCCGAACTCCGGCACCGCCGCGCTCGCTGTGGAAGCCGCCGCGCAGCAGGGAAAATTTGACGCCATGTCCGCAAAAATGTTTGAAACCCAGGACCAGTGGCATGGAAAGCCTGAATCTCAGTCTGCGCTGTTCCGGGGCTTCGCCGAAAAACTTGGGCTGGACCTCGCCGCGTTCGACGCGGCGGTTGCGGACGACAAAACGAAGGACCGCATCCGCGCTGATATTTCGGACGGCACCGCCCTTGGCGTGACCAGCACGCCGACGTTTTTCCTGAACGGCGAGAAGCTGACCCTGACCACCAGGCAGGATTTCCGGCAGAAGCTCACAAACGCCGTGAAATAGCCCGCTGCGTCAGGCTTTCCCGGCCCACGCCAGAAGCCGGTCCAGAAGCCAGGTTGTAACGATGCGCTCGGCCGGTACGTTGTTCAGGGCCGCACGGGCCGCGCCGTACTGGAGAAAGTCCAGTTGCCCGGGAGCGTGGGCATCGCTGTCGATGGAGAACAGGCACCCGGCGTCCAGGGCCAGTTGGATCAGGTTGTCCGGCGGGTCCTGCCGCTCCGGCCGTGAGTTGATCTCCACAGCCACGTTGTGTTCCGCGCAGGCGGCAAACACTTCCTTGGCATCAAACTCGGACGGGGGCCGGGTGCCCCTCGATCCTTCCACCAGTCGGCCCGTGCAGTGGCCAAACACGTTGGTGTGCGGATCCCGGATGCCCGCGAGCATTCGCTGTGTCATGGTGGTCCCGTCCGCGCGCAGTTTGGAGTGGACGCTGGCCACCACAATGTCCAGCCGGCCCAGCATCTCCGGCGACTGGTCCAGGTCACCGGATTCCAGGATGTCCACTTCGATGCCGGCCAGGAGCCGGAAACCGTTGGTGTTGCCGGCGTTGAGCTCTGCCACGACGTCGAGTTGTTCGGCGAGGCGTTCCACGCTGAGCCCGTTGGCGATGGTCAGGTTGGGAGAGTGGTCCGTCAAAGCCAGGTATTCGCGGCCCAGGAGGCGCGCGGCATCAGCCATCAGGGGGATGGGGGACCCGCCGTCGGACCAATCGCTGTGGCTGTGGAGGTCGCCGCGGAGGGATCCGTGAAGCCCTGCGCCGCCGTCGGCCAGTGGCTCCTGCCCGCGCTCGCGCAGGTCCGCAAGGTAGTCAGGTACCTCGCCGTCCACCGCCTGGCGGACCACCTGGTAGGTCCTGTCGCCGATTCCCTTCATGCTTTTGAGCCGGCCGTCCCGGGCGCGGGTTTCCAGCTCGGCGGGGTCCAGTCCGGCGATGACCCCGGCTGCCTTCCGGAATGCCTGGACTTTGAATGTGGCAGCGCGTCCGCGCTCCAGCCAAAAGGCGATCTCGTTGAGTGCAGCGACGGCATCCATCTGTCCATCTTCGCCTGTTTCGGCGGCTTTTTTGCGGCCTTGCGGGTCGATTTTGGATTATTCCCGCCCAGGCCCTATAGTTTTAGAGTCCAGTTCGGAGAAACACGAAACGGCAAAGACTGACAGCCTTGGCTCGAAGCCTTTTCTTTTGTTCCGAACGGGTTCTGGCCCCCATCGTCTAGCGGCCTAGGACACCGCCCTTTCACGGCGGCGGCACGGGTTCGAATCCCGTTGGGGGTACGCAAGGAACTGGTCAGGCAGGCTGAAAATGTCTGGTAAGCTTGAAGCCTTGAAAAAAAGCGGTAGCGATACTGCGAAGCAAGAAAAGCAAGGCCCTGTAGCGCAGTTGGTTAGCGCGCCGCCCTGTCACGGCGGAGGTCGCGGGTTCAAGTCCCGTCAGGGTCGCTCTGGTTGTCGGAAGAGATTTCGACGGTCATGGTGACATGTCACCTAGGCTCTGTAGCTCAGTTGGTAGAGCGTTCGACTGAAAATCGAAAGGTCACCGGATCGACGCCGGTCGGAGCCACCAGCTAGAACCCCGCAGTTCCCCTCGTTTGCATGGGAACCGCGGGGTTTCTTTTTTGTCCCGTGAAGCGGATGCTTCACCTGGATCACCCGCAATCAGCCGAGTTCTGGGACGGTCCTTGGTATTCCCTTGGTATGCGAGTGAGTCTTGACGCTGCGATGGGGCCCGAGGTGACTGCACTCGACCGCTGTCTTGCCTTGAGGGTGGTCGGTTATCCCTGCGGATGGTGCCTCGACGCTCAGATCAGTGTTCATAGCCGGCCCACTCCCGACATGGGCGATACCGTGAGCCGTCGTCAAACGGACAGGTTCGGTGGCTACACTCCTGACTATGAACGCCGACGACGAACCGCAGGCCCCTGCGGAGCACCGCTGGCCCGCCGTCATTGGCCTGCTCGTCGCGCTCGCCCTGTACGCGACGCTGCCAACGGCTTTTCTGCCGGGCGTTCGCTACGCGGTTGTCATCGTCGGACTGGGACTCCTGATCCCGCTCATCGCCCTGAATCCCCGCCGCCTCACCCGCGAAACCCGCTGGTCCAGGTACCTTTCTCTAGGCCAGGCGCTGCTGCTGGTCGTAGCGAACGAGGCCGCCCTGGTGCAGCTGGTCATCGCCCTCACAAGCTCGAACAACAGCAACGGCCCCACCCTTCTGCTCGCCGCCCTCCAGGTATGGGTAACGAACGTCATCGCCTTCGCTTTGGTCTACTGGGAACTGGACCGGGGCGGCCCCGTCGCCCGCCGGCACACCCCGCGCCATGAATTACCCAGGGCAGACTTTCGCTTCCCCCAGGATGAGGACCACGACGCCGTGAAGGAAGTTGCCGCCAGGTCTTCGGTCAAGAGCGGCTGGACGGCGTCGTTCATCGACTACGTATACTTTTCTCTCTCCAACTCCATGGCCTTCAGCCCCACGGACACGATGCCGCTTTCCGCGCGGGCAAAATCGCTGATGGGGCTGGAGGCCTTCGGCGGCTTCGTGCTGCTTGCACTCGTCATTGCCCACGCCGTATCACTGCTCGGCCAATAGCATCCCACCGGGATGGAGAGGGTTAAGTATCTGCCGCACGGCGAACCTGGCGGGGGCTGAGAAGGCCTGTACGGAGGAGCCATCTGGTCGCCGTATTACAGCCGAACTTGGGCACCTCCAACACACCATGGACCCGGGCCAGCTTTCGGACAGACATATCTTTAACTCTCGCATCGCGGCGGATACGCTCGAATTGTTCCACTCTCGATCTCTCTTTCAAACCCGTTCCGTTCTCTAAGTCTTGGACGACAAAGCGAACGCTACGGGCGGGTCGAGGGTGGGGCCAATTCAAGCGACTAAAAGCCCTACAGGTGGGGCCAGTTCAGGATGCCATACCCACCCATGGACCGTTCACGCGGCGTGCTGCCGCCGGTAGTGCGCAGCCGGCCCTCATACAGATGGAAAGCCAAGCCTCGACGAAGCACGTCCGAACCCTGAAACTGTGGAGTTCCCGGACGGCCACACTGTCAGCGAGCCGGAAAAGCTTGACCGCATGGCCTGGGATCAGCCGCTGCACTGACTCCGCCCTCTGCAGGCACCGGACTTTTTATTCTCCACCGCCGGACCGTGCGCCTTCAACGGACGCACAGTCGTGTGAGCCAGGATTTGAACGGCTCAGCGCAGCGGCCACATCAGTGGCCTTGGGTATGTCTGCGGCGCCGTTCGGCAGCGCGCAACTGCAGAATCCGGGCACCTCCGGCTGCGGCGACGAGTAGCCCGCCAGCGACGGCTGCGATCAGAAGGGCCACGCCCAATGCGACGGTTCCCTGCAGCCCGAAGTACTTTACCTGCACCGCCTCCTGGTTCTGGAGGATGAGCACGATGAGCAGCACCAATACGATCAATGAGGTTGCCACAGCAACCCACGTCATCCCCGTTCGTGTTGCTCTCGGCGCGGATCCCGAAGTCGCTGTCCCAGCTCTGGTTCCATCGGTCCGGGAAGGCGTGTCTGCGGTTGGGAATGTGGCACCGGTGCCCGGTCTTGTGGCGGCCGGTCTCTTAGGCTCCGCGGGCTCTGGCTGTTGATACTGGCTCATGTAGGACGCTCTCCCTTTAGGACTCCCGTACGGGAAGTCGGGGTGGCGGCCGGTCCGTTCAAAGGACAGGCGCCACAGACATCATAAATACGTTCAACGGAATCTAGTAAGCAGGCTTATTAACATGATAGCTGCTAGGTCTGCGCCATCAGGAAAGCGGAAGGCCGGTTTCATCAGGACCGCGTCGCTGCGAGGTCATAAGGCGCCTATCAATTGTCGGCACGCCGGATCAGCGCGCGAACGGGGAGGGTGATGAGCCTGGTGGTCCCGGCCATAACCAGAAGGACAGCCAGGGCGGTGAGTTGACCGATGAACATCAGAGCAGCCACTGCCAGCGTTCCCACGTAAGTCAGTACGAACGAAATTGTTGCAGCATCACTCATCGGCGGCTGCCTCCGGATTAGTTGAGGGGAGCGGGTCTGGAGGCGGCGAAAAGCCCCGCAGCACGAGTCAGTAATGCGGGGCCTCTCTGGCAACCGCTCCGCCTGATGGGGGACAGGCGAAGAAGCTACAACCAAACTAATAGAAAGCATGCTTACTTTCAAGTTGCCTGACGACATCGGCCATTTGCCGCAAGGCCCTGACAAGCTGCTCGAAAAGTGGGCTTCGACCGGCTCGTTGCACGCGGCGGGGTCAAGAGGCCCTCGCCCGCTCGTCCATGGACGCCAGTGACATCATCATCGTCATCATCAGCGCCTCGGTCGCCGCAGGCGTGAAGACACTTATCCAGGGTTCCCTCGGCGGACTCTTTTACGGCAGCACACTGGGAAACATCGCCAGCATCTTCATTCTCGGCATCGGCATCGGCATCATCGCCGCCCTGAACCAGGTCGACATCGCCACCACCGTGACCAACCCGATCCTCATCGCAGTCCTCGCCGCGATTGTCGGCGTCATCATCGTAGGCGTTGGCGGCGGACTCATTTGGGCCGATGTCTCGCCGCTGGGAAGGCTACTTGAGCAAGGCAGAAGCTGAAGCGCCGCGGTTCAAGGCCGAGGCCGGATCCTCCCCGTCCGCCACAGACCAGCTGACGGCCAAGGCCAAGGAGGCGGCAGGCTCCAACAGCCACGGCGGAGCGCACGCGACCAAGAACCCCCTCGCCTGATCCCTACCGTTTCACCATTTCACCAATGCTGCATCAGAAACGAGAACACCATGATTACCACTGACAACCTCTCTGCACTGGCCACCGCCGGCGGAAACGTCGTTGGTTCCGACGGGCCACAAAATCGGCTCCATCGGACAGATCTATGTCGATGACCACACCTCAGAACCCACCTGGGTCACCGTCAAGACCGGACTGTTCGGAAGTAACGAATCCTTCGCCCCCATCGGTTCTGCCACCCAGGAAGGAAGCGACCTCGTCGTCCCTTATACCAAGACGCCCCGAACGTCGCACCCGACGGGCACCTGAACCCTGACGAGGAAGAACAGCTGTACACCTACTACGGCCTCTCCGCTGGCACCGACTACACCCGCACCGAACGCGGCACGGAAACCGGGACAGCGGACCGCGCCACGGCCGGGCACGCCTGCGCAAATACGTCGTCACCGAAAACGTGACCACCACCGTCCCGGTGCAACGCGAAGAGGTACGCCTGGAGTGTGAACCCATCACCGGGGGCAACGTCGGGGACGCCATGGACGGCCCGGCCATCAGCGAGGAAGAATACGAAGTCATTCTGCACGCAGCACGCCCCGCCGTGGAAAAGAAAACCGTCCCCGTCGAACGCGTCCGGCTGGTAAAAGACACAGTGACCGAACAGCACAAACGTCACCGAAGAATTACGCAAAGAAGAAATCGAAGTTGACGACGACGGCACCGCCAACGACCGCACCAGCCGCTAGCTCCCCGCCTGCCAGCCAGCAGCCTGTAAGCACCACCTAGCACCACAGCTGAGGTCCGTCTCCAAATGGGAGACGGACCTCAGCTTGCCAAGCGGGCAGCTCAGGGCGACGGCGCGCGGGCGGGGCGCTGTGGCGGCCAGCCGTCCGGCCGCACGGATCGAACACCGCCCGTGACTTCTAGCGTGCAGCGGCGCCAAATTTCAACTTTCGTCTTCACTGCCAATCCACATCTGCAGCCAGATGGAGGCGCATAGGCTGCCGGCGGCGTCAGTTGGCCCGCCGCTTGACTGCCCGCTGCAGCAAAGAACTCGGTTCCCATCGCACCGGGTGAGATGGCGAGGACGCGCAGGCCGGTACCCGCGCCTCCTCCCACAATGATTCGGTGAAGCTCAGGACGAAGGCCTTCGAGGCACCGTAAACACTCAAGCACGGCGACCGCAGGAAGCCAAGCAGGCTGGCAACGTTGATCAGGACCGCCGGCTCCTTGGCTCTGAATGAATCAAAGTAGGCGTGGCTAAGGTCCACGAGCGCCCCGATGTTCAGTGCCACAAGCTCCTGCAGGCGGTCGGATCTTCCTGACCGAAGGGATTTATGGGTACCGAAACCGACATTGTTGACCAGACCGGTGGCGAAAATTCCCCTGCTTTCAAGCTCGGCGCGCCGGGACCTGCCTGCGTCGGGGGCGCCAAGGTCCCGGGTGATGATGGTCACGCTGATGCCGTGGTCGCGGGTCAGTTCGCTGGCCAGCAGCTGAAGCCTGTCCTCCCGCCGCGCTACCAGGACGAGGGTTGCCCCCGGCGCCGTGCAAGCTGGAGGGCGAATTCGGCCCCAAGTCCGGAGCTGGCTCCCGTCACGATGATGGTCTGGGTGCCGCAGTCAATTTTGGTCAGGCAAGCACTATATGTAGAAATATGCACTGAATGCAATTTACTTGTCTAACTGCACAGATGTACCATGAGTGCATGAATTCCGCTCCGTCGTCCATCCGTACGCAAACCCGCGCCGTCATGCGTTCACTCCTGGCCCAAACCGCGATGCAACTCTTCTCGGAAAAAGGTTTCGACGAAACCACCGTGGACGAGGTTGCTGTAGCTGCAGGCGTATCCCGAAGGACCCTGTTCAACTACTTCCGCACGAAGGAAGACCTTGCGTTGAGCGGACTCAACGAGCAAGGAGAGGCCATCGCGGCTCGCTTGGCCGCGCGACCCGCAACGGAAGACGCCTGGGCATCCCTCCGTCAGGCTTTCCTCGTTCTTGACGAAATGGCGGCAACGCCAGAACACCAGTTGGAAATTGTCACCATGCTCTTCGACAATGATTCCCTGCGTGCCGGTCATGCCGAGAAACAGGCCCGTTGGACTGACCTTCTGGCACCGCTGATAGAACCACGCCTGGCAGAGTCCGCATCGCGTGAGTACAACGCGCGGGTCATCGCTTCAGTCGCCATCACCTGCCTCCAAATGGCAAACGAGGAATGGTTGCGGCGTAAGGGCAGCATGGCACTGTTCGATCTCTACGACGCGGCCATCGCCGCCGTCCGCTCTTCGAACTAACCTCCCATCCCGCGCCGGCTCCGGCTGGCTTCCCACGCGGCGCGACACTGGACGCGACGGCCGCTCGCGCGAACGCAGGCCGGGGTCCTCTACGCATCCCACCCTGACGAAAGGTGACAACGCATGCCCCCTCAACTTCCCAGCCCCGATCTGAAGAACCTTCTCACCGCACTGCGGGCAGAAAGTGCGCTCATGCTCGACTTCGCGAATGACCTCACCACCCAGCAGTGGAACAGTCCCAGCCGCGCTACCGGCTGGACCGTGGCGGACATCGTAGGACACATCGGATCTACCGCCCACAACTTCTATATCCCCGCAGGAATACGAGCCGCCCGCCAACCAAGCTTGGAAAAAGCCAACGAAGGCCCCGTAAGGGTCCGCCGGGGGTGGGACCGGGAACAGGTCATGGACGAATTCGAAAAATCCACCCGATCAGTGGCGAACATGCTCGCCTTCGTCAGGCACACACCGCTTCGCTCACTCCCCACCCGGCTCAATGAACTCGGCACCTATCCACTAGGGCTCCTCATTGGAGGAGCCCTCGCATTCGACCTCCACACCCACCTCCGCCATGACATCGCCCCCGCTCTCGGCGTGAGCGCACCCGAAACCGACGCCGACAGGATGCGCGCAGTCCTGACCTGGATGACTGCCGTGCTCAGTAACCAAACCAAGGCCGCACCCTCCACCGGCATCGAAGCCGGCCTCACCCTTACCCTGACCGGCCCAGGCGGTGGCAGCTGGCGGGTCGACGAGACCGGCCTGGCCAGCTCCGCCCAGCGCCCGACCGCCGCACACATCACCGCCCCCGCCATCACGTTCCCCGACTGGGGTACCCGCCGATCGTCATGGCACGACTCCCCACTCCAGATCGACGGCGACCACGAAATGGCTTCGCGCTACCTCAACACAGTCAACGTCATATAACGGGCCGGGGGCATGAAAGCCGATAAGAGAGGGCCGGCTTTGCGGGAAGAAGCCCAAAGTCTCACCCACGCAGGAAGCACTTGGCCGCGTCAGTGAGAAGGGTCGAAAGCCGCCATCTTGAACGGTGAAATAACCGCCATATTGTGCTACCAGTTACACCCTGCCTGTTAACTTGTTGGCGCTAGTTCACAGTTCCACAGGACGAGTCTGGATTCCTCCGACCTGGGCGCGACGCTGACTTGGGAACTGCAGATGCCCGCCGTGCTGCGGGAGGGGCGTGAGGCCGAGGCCCCGCGGGGAATAGGAACCGCCGCCACCATGTTGGCTTCTGGAGTGAAGCGCATCGGATTCCTGTCCTTCGGCCATTGGACCGACCACCCAGAGTCCGGCACGCGTAACGCGTCGGACGCGCTGTTGCAGGCGATAGACCTAGCGGTCGCGGCCGAGGAGCTGGGGGCGGACGGCGCCTACTTCCGCGTCCACCACTTCGCGCAACAGTATGCCGCCCCGTTCCCGCTGCTCGCTGCGATCGGGGCACGGACCAGCCGCATAGAGATCGGTACCGGCGTGATCGACATGCGCTACGAAAATCCGCTCTACATGGCGGAGGACGCCGGCGCGGCCGACCTGATCTCGGGCGGCCGACTGCAGCTGGGCATCAGCAGGGGTTCGCCCGAGCAGGTCATCGACGGGTGGCGCCACTTCGGCTTCGCCCCCGCCGAGGGCGAGTCGGACGCCGACATGGGCCGCAGACATACCGAGCGTCTGCTCGAAGTGCTCACCGGCGAGGGCTTCGCGGCGCCCAGCCCGCGCCCGATGTTCCCGAACCCTCCGGGCCTGCTACGCGTTGAGCCGCCCTCGGAGGGCCTGCGCGAGCGCATCTGGTGGGGTTCCGGCTCGAACGCTACGGCCATCTGGGCGGCGAAGCTCGGCATGAACCTGCAGAGCTCCACGCTGAAGGACGACGAGAGCGGCAAGCCCTTCCACGTCCAGCAGGCGGAGCAAATCGACCTGTACCGGCAAGCCTGGAAGGAGGCCGGGCACGAACGTGAGCCGCGCGTCTCGGTCAGCCGCAGCATCTTCCCACTGACGGACGAGCGCGACTGGCAATACTTCGGCCGCGACCGCCACAGCTCCGACCAGGTGGGCAATATCGACGAGAAAACGCGCGTGGTCTTTGGTCGGTCCTACGCGGGCGCCCCGGAGGAGCTGGCCGCGACGCTGGCCGACGACGAGGCGATCGCCGCGGCAGACACCCTGCTGCTCACGGTCCCGAACCAGCTCGGTGTCGACTACAACGCCCACGTCATCGAATCGATCCTCAAACACGTGGCGCCGCAGCTCGGCTGGCGCTGACCCCTGGTGGCATTCCCCACCGAAAGGCACAACATGAATCGAAGTTATCGGAGCAGCCGGCAAGGCAGGGCACGCCGTCGTCACAGAGGCCTTCTCGCGCGGCCACGAAGCCATCGCGATTGTCCGCGACCATGCCAGGGCCACCGAAGTGCTCGGCCCGGACATCCCCGTCCTGCTCCGGGACGCCTTCGACTTGAGCGTCGAGGACCTGACAGGATTCGATGCTGTCGTCAATGCCTTCGGTACGGCACCCGACCACGCGCCCCAGCACGTCGACCTTGCCCGCCACCTGGTGGAAGGCTTCCGCGGCAGGTCCTCCCCCGGCTGGTCTTCATCCTCGGAGCCGGCAGCCTGACCATCAGCGACGATCACCATCTCTTCGTAGAGGACATCCGCAATATGCCCGGCGCGGAGGCCTGGATCTCTATCCCGGAGAACCAGCTCAAGGAACTCGAATACCTGCGTGCCGTGGACGACGTCGACCGGGTCGGGCTCTCCCCGTCAGCAGTTTTCGCGCCCGGCGAGGCCCGCTAGGTAGTCCTGGGCAAGGATGAACTCCTCGTCTCCGAAGATGGCAGCTCGCACACCACCTCGGGCACCATGGCCGTAGCCATCCTGGACGAGATCGAGCAGCCCGCGCACCGCAACCAGCGCTTTACCGTCGGCGACCGCTGATCCACCCGCTTCGCCAAGATGCCGGCAGACTGCCCCGGGAGCTGCCGGTGAATGAGCCGCTCGGACGGTTGATGTCCATCGAGCTGAGCGGTGTATGGAATATGCTACTGCTCCCAAACGCGTCGCTACGCTACGGATGGGTAGTAGAGGGGGCTGTGGGGGAAGGGCCGGTGAAAATCCACGGGCAGCCACTGCAGCCTTGTTGCCGGGTGCCTTTCAGGTGTTTTCCGGACTTATGGGCGTCAACTCGCCGCCGAAGGCGGAGCCGGCTTGTCTGGAAAAACGGGCAGCGAGGGATGGCCACTCTTTCAAGACTGCAGTTGATTCGTTGAGACAATGACATAACCTCGGATAGCGCCTCCGGTGAACCTCTGGTGGTGCAATCAAGTCGCCTTGTCAGCATGGGAATCGCTGGGCGGGCTCGGCTGTCTGGTGCCCCCGGCCTGACATGCGCGGGGATTCCAGCACGTTCCCACGGCCAGGGGATAGGGTTGGGAACAACAGAAGGGGAAGTGTCTGATGGAATACCAGAACCCACAACCCGAGGCGGGGGTCGAGCGCCAGCTTGGTACGAGCCAGCTTGCTGCCAGCCACATGCGCGTGCCCGGGCACGGCCGCACCGTAATCGCTGAAACTGCCGTGGCAAAGGTCGCCGGGATTGCTGCCCGCGCGGTGCCCGGCGTCTATTCCCTGGGCTCCGTTCCGTCCCGCGCGCTGGGGGCCATCCGGGATGCGGTGGGCAGCTCGGACCATGCTGCCGGTGTCCGTGCCGAGGTGGGCGAAACCCAGGTGGCCGTGGACATCAGCCTCGTGGCCTCCTATGGCACACCACTACATTCCCTCGCTGACCAGGTCAGGTCATCCGTTTACCGCGCCGTCGAGGAACTCGTGGGCCTGCAGGTCATCGAAGTGAATGTCGAAATAACCGATGTCTTCGTGGCGCCGCCCCCGAAATCGGCTCCTCCCGCGGGCACCGAGAGAGAGGCGCTGCTGTGAACCTGACTGTTGTGGGCATTGCCGTGGGTGCGTTCGTGGCCTTCATGTCCTTCCAATTCGGGCTGTGGGGCTTCCTGATTTCGCTCCTCTTTATGGCCATCGGTGCCCTGCTGGGCCGCGCTGCAGAAGGGAAACTGGACTTGCGCGGCGTCCTGGACGCCATCATCGGCCGGCGCTCCTCATCGTGACCGCAGCCGCACCCCTCCTTCCGGCACAAGTGCAGAACGGTCACAACCGCATCAGCACCAAGGCCCTGACCAGCCTTGCCAAGGCAGCGGCCGCCGACGCCCTCGGAGTGGAGGCCCATGATGTCCGCGCGGACTGGTCGGACGACGACGGCCTGCTCGCTTTGGCCCTCGTCTCACCGATCAGGATTCCGCCACTGGCAGTCGTGCTCAGGGACCCCGGCAGGGTCGCTGCCTTCGGCGGATCCATCTGGGACAGGACAGTGGAGGCCAAACGCAGGATCCTGTCCACCGTCACAGCCCTGAGCGGCGCGCGCCTGAGCAGAGTGGACATCCGGATCAGCGGAGTCAAGCCAAGCGAGGGAGGCAGAGTCCAATGAACCACAAGTTAGTTGATGAGGACCACGCAGGCCCGACGGAAACAGGCCCGGCGCCCACCGGGCGTCAGCCGGACATGCGCCGGGTGGTGTACCGGGAGACGCATTCATCGCGTGCCGCTGTGGCGGTTGTGGCGGCCGTCCTGGTGATGTTACTTGCTGGTTATGGGCTTCTCGAATCGGCCGTGCACGCCATCGGGCAACCGGCTTGGCTGATCGAACCCCAGCTGGCGGCGGAGCGAATCGTTGCCCTTCCGGCTGGCCTGCCGCCCCTGTTGCTGGGTGCCGGTGGTGCTGTGATTGCGATGGTTGGCCTGGTCTTCGTGCTTAACGCCGTGCTGCCCGGCCGGCGCGCACGGCACGTGCTCAACGGTGGCGGTTCTTCGACGGTTGTGGTGGTGGATGACGAGGTCATCGCGTCGGCCCTGGCTCGCAGTGCCCGGCTTGCCGCCAACGTCACTCCGGAACAGGTCATGGTGGTGGTGTCCCAGCGCCAAGTCATCGTTAATGTCCGTCCTACCTCGGGTGTTCCTTTGACCGAAAACGCGGTGCTGGCCGCCGTCCAGGACGAGCTCCATGAGATGTCGCTGGACCCGTTGCCGGAAGTCCGCGTGAACATATCCACTGCCGGGGTGATTGGCGCGTGACCAGCACACCGTCGCTCCTAAACCGGATCCTGATCGGGCTCCTTGGATTCAAGCTGCTCGCTGGGGGCATCGTTCTGGTTCTCTTGGCCACGGTTCCCGCTGTCGCAACCTGGTGGCACGGGTGGTCGGGGGCCGCCTGGGCTGGTATGAACCAGGCCTTTAACGGCACCCGCTTTCCCGGCCGCCCCGAAAGCTGGTTGTGGATTGTGGCGGCGCTTGCACTGGTGGTGCTCATCGGGCTCATGGTCGCCTGGATCGCCCAGCAGGGCAAAGGCCGGAGCAACCTCTTGGTGGCCGAATTCGATCCGGGTACCGTGCCCGGAGACGTGCGGATCAGCGGCGGCGTCGCCGAGCAGGCCTTGAAGCATGCGTTGGCCGAACGGCCGGATCTGGCCGGGGCCACGGTGGCAACTTATGACGTTCAGGGCAGCCCCGCCCTAAAAATCAGGCTCCAGCCTCGCCAAGGCGTGGCGCCGCACCTTCTGGCGGCAGAAGTCGCGGCCCTGGTGACGGGCCTCGACGCGGTGGTGGGGAAACGGACGCCTGTCCTGATCCACATCGGCGCCGGGGCCCGGACACGGTTCAGCCGCGCCGAACGCGTGCGCTAGCGTGCAGGCCCGCACTTCCGTCTCGCCCAAAGGACGCCGCGACCCCTAGAGATCGGGCGTCCTTTGGTTTCGGCGAAGTTGAACACGCCGGCTGACGACACTGCCGCGGAGGTTGGGAGTCAGGTAGGCCGCACTGTTCGGCGGTATCTCGACCACAGCCTCGCTGGGCCCTGGCCCGCTCGTGAGAGCCACCGTAAATTCGGCGGGGACCGACACCGCCGAAGAACCCATATTGCTGAGGACCAAGACGCTGCCGTTGTTGAAAGCCAGTACACCGTTGGCCGGTTGATGAAGGTCGGCCCATTGGAACGTTCCGGACCCTAGGCCGTTGGCGGAGCGGAAGGCGAGAGCCGAGCGGTACAGCTCCAGGGTGGAACCGGCGACGCCGTCCTGCCGGTCCGCAGCAAGGTCCCTGAAGGACTCTGGCTGGGGCAGCCACGGCGCGGCCGGACCGACGGCGTCACGCCCGCCTTCACGAGTGAAAGCCCCCGCGAACCCATAACCGATTTCCTCTGAGTTCCAGGGAAGAGGAACCCGGCAGCCGTCGCGGCCGACTTCCACGCCGTTGGTACGGAAGAAAGTGGGATCCTGCCGGGCTTCGTCGGGCAGCGAGGTGTGCTCAGGGAGGCCCAGCTCCTCGCCTTGGTAGATGTAGGCGGAACCCGGCAACGCAAGGGAAACCAGCGTAGCCGCGCGGGCGCGTGCCAGTCCTAAGACCGCGTCCGGCTGCTCATCCGCGGCGGCAATGCCCTTCGGGAAGGTGGTGGGATCCTTCAGACCGAACCGGGTGCTGTGGCGGACGGTGTCGTGGTTACTCAGCACCCAGGTGGAGGGCGCTCCGACAGAGGCGTCGGCACGGAGGGAATCTTCGATTGCTTCGGCCATGCGTTCCGCGTCCCACCCGGCGAGGAGGAAATCGAAGTTGAAGGCCTGCTGCATTTCGTCCTTGCGGACATACCGGGCCAACCGTTCCGCCGGTTCCACCCATGCCTCGGCAACCATCATCCGATCGCCGTCATAGGCGGCCAGTACACGGTTCCAGTCGCGGTATATGTCATGCACCCCGTCCTGGTCGAAGAACGGTGAGGGAGGGTACTGCGGCGACACGGCGCGGTGGGGTTCCTGAGCTTCTGTATGCCCGCCCGGGGCGTCGCCCGGCGGCATATGTCGCTTGTCTGAGGCCTCCCCGGCGCCTTCCACCATGGCGGCTATGCCGTCCCAGTCCGGTAATCCAGCGTCCTTAACCAGTCCATGGGCAACATCCACACGGAAGCCGGCCACACCACGATCCAGCCAGAAACGCAGCACAGAACGCATCTCTTCCTTGACCTCGGTGTTGTCCCAATTCAGATCCGGTTGCCTGGTATCAAAAAGGTGCAGGTACCATTCGCCCGGGCCGCCGTTGGCTTCGGTAATCCTGGTCCATGCGGGTCCGCCAAAGATTGATCTCCAGTTGTTCGGGGCCAGGTTTCCGTCGCCGGCGCCCAGGACTTCATCGCGACCCTTCCGAAACATGTACCGGTCCCGCTCGTCGGATCCGGGAGGTGCGGCGAGTGCTTCGCGGAACCACTCGTGTTCGTCGGACGTGTGATTGGGCACCAGGTCAACGATGACTTTCAAGTCCAAGTTGGCTGCTGCCCGGAGCATTGCGTCGAAGTCGGCCAGCGTCCCGAAGAGCGGGTCCACCTGACGGTAGTCCGCGACGTCGTAGCCGGCATCCGCTTGGGGAGACTTGTAGAACGGTGACAGCCAGATGGCATCTACACCGAGCCGTTGGAGATACGGCAGTCGAGTCGTCACCCCCCTGAGGTCACCCATTCCATCGCCGTTCGCGTCGGCGAAAGAGCGGGGGTAAATCTGGTAGATGACGGCACTCGTCCACCAAGTCATAGGGGACGAGCCTGCATGGGAGGCGGAACTATTTGCCAAGATATCCTTTCCGTAAACATTGTGTGTAAACGCTTGCATTTCTCACAGTAACCTTACTAGTGTGATGCACACCACTTCAATTGCACCACCGATTTGCTCGAAACTCAGCGAGGAGTCTCCTACATGAAATCCCCTAAGTTCCTTCTGCCCGCCGCAGCGGCCGGCATCCTGGCATTAACCCTCTCCGCCTGTGGCGGGGGCGGTAGCACCGGCGGTGGAGGCGGCGGCGGCGACGCCGAGCAGGGCCTCGACGGCCGCGGCCCCATCACCTACGTACAAGGCAAGGACAACAGCAACGTGGTCCGCCCCTTGGTCGAAAAGTGGAACGCCGCGCACCCGAACGAGAAGGTCACCTTCAAAGAGCAGACCGACCAGGCCGACCAGCAGCATGACGACATCGTGCAGCACTTCCAGGCGAAAGACGCTGGCTATGACGTCGTCGATGTCGACGTGGTCTGGACAGCCGAGTTCGCTGCCAAGGGGTGGCTGCAGCCCCTCAAGGACAAGATGGCGATCGACACCAGTGCCATGCTCAAACCGACAGTCGAGAGCGCGACCTATAAGGGAACGCTGTATGCGGCCCCACAGACCTCCGACGGAGCCATTCTCTACTACCGCAAGGATCTGGTTCCCACCCCACCGAAAACCTGGGACGAAATGATGGGCATGTGCTCCATCGCCAAGGCAAACAACATTGGCTGCTTTGCGGGCCAGTTCAGCAAGTACGAGGGTCTGACAGTCAACGCTTCGGAAGCCATCAACTCCTCGGGTGGCTCCGTGCTGGACAAGGACGGCAAACCCAGCCTGAACACCAGTGAAGCCAAGACGGGGTTGGAAAACCTTGCTAAGGCATATGCCGACGGCAACATACCGAAGGAAGCCATCACCTACAAGGAAGAGGAGAGCCGGCAGGCATTCCAGGACGGCAAGCTCCTGTTCCTGCGCAACTGGCCCTACGTCTACAACCTGGCCGTCACCGAAGGATCCTCCAAGGTGAAGGACGTCCTGGGCATGGCTGCTCTCCCGGGCAAGAACGGTCCGGGTGCCTCGTCGCTCGGCGGCCACAACATGGCTGTCAGCGTCTACTCGAAGAACAAGGCCACCGCCCTCGACTTCCTGAAGTTCATGACCTCCGAAGAAACTGAAAAGTTCTACGCCACCCAGGGCTCGCTGGCCCCCGTTCTGGGTTCGCTGTACGACGACCAGGCCCTCGTCGCCAAGCTTCCGTACCTTCCAGTATTGAAGACTTCCATCGAGAATGCCGTGCCGCGTCCGGTGACGCCTTTCTACCCGGCGGTCACCAAGGCCATCCAGGAAAATGCCTACTCTGCCATCAAGGGGGAGAAATCCGTGGAAACTGCTTTGTCAGACATGCAAAAGTCCATCGAATCCGCTAGCGCGGGACAGTAGTCAGTCATGGCAACCGAATTGGGCCCGACGCCGGTAAAGTCACCGGCGTCGGGCGGTACCCCCGTCCATCGCGGACTTAAAGGGGTTGGGGAGGACAACAAGATCCTGAGCCAGGGAAAGTGGGCTACCTGGCTTCTTGCTCCGACCATCATCGCCTTGGCCGTCGTGATTGTTTACCCGATCATCAGCGCAATTGTGATGTCCTTCCAAAACGATGCCGGGCTCGATCCGGTTACTGGACTGTTCACCGCCGGCGGCCCGGCAGGTTTCCAAAACTACGTCAACTGGCTTGCCCAGCAGTGCGCGGCTCCCGGTGGCGGAACAGTTGCATGCCCGCCTGGAACCCTCGGTGGCCAGTTCTGGTCGGCCACGGCCACAACGTTCTTCTTCACGATTGTGACCGTAACGCTTGAGACGATACTCGGTTTCTGGATGGCTCTCATCATGGCGAGGACATTCCGTGGCCGCAGCCTGGTCCGGGCAGCAGTCCTGGTTCCTTGGGCGATTCCCACTGCGGTTACTGCCAAGCTGTGGCTGTTCATCTTTGCTTTCGAAGGCATCGCCAACAAGCTGTTCAACACCACCATCCTTTGGACAGGCAGTGAATGGCCAGCCAAATGGGCTGTAGTCATCGCAGACGTCTGGAAGACCACGCCCTTCATGGCGCTGCTCATCCTTGCCGGCCTGCAAATGATTCCCGCCGATGTTTATGAAGCCGCCAAGGTTGATGGTGCCACCACCTGGCAGAGGTTCCGGATGATCACTCTTCCGCTGGTAAAACCGGCGCTCATGGTTGCTGTCCTCTTCCGCACACTGGATGCTTTGCGGATGTTCGACCTTCCGTACATCCTTACGGGAGGAGCCAACAACACCACCACGCTGTCCATCCTGGTCATTAACCAGATCAGGCAAGGGTTCAACGCGGCGGCAGCATTGTCCACGATCACCTTCATCATCATTTTCCTGGTTGCGTTCATCTTTGTGCGCTTCCTGGGGGCGAACGTCGTGGAACAAAGCGGCGCCACGGGTAAGGGGAAGAAATGAGCGCCGCGACAGCCGCGACCGACCTCCGGGCGCAGCAGGACAGAGGCCGGAAGGCTGCCCAGAACAAGGAAAAGTGGGCACAGGGCCGCACATACATCAGCGCCGTCGTCGTCCTGATCTGGTGCCTGGCGCCGGCATATTGGATGGTGGTCACGGCCTTCCGCGACGTGGGCTTCACCTACGACACCTCGATCCTGCCGACGCATGTCACGCTGGACAACTTCAACACCGCTTTCGACACGTCCTTCGGCAACCACTTCGGGCAGGCACTGCTCAACAGCGTCTTCATTGGCGGCGTGGTCACGGTGGTGTCCCTGCTGATCGGTGTATTCGCCGCCTACGCATTGGCCCGCCTGAACTTCCGGTTCAAGTTCCTGGTGCTCGGCTTTATCCTGGGTGCGTCCATGTTCCCGGGCGTCGCCCTCATCACCCCGCTGTTCCAGCTCTTCACCAACATCGGCTGGATGGGCACCTACCAGGCGCTGATCATCCCGAACATTTCCTTCGTTCTGCCTCTGACCGTCTACACCATGACCTCCTTCTTCCGCGAAATGCCGTGGGAGCTCGAGGAGTCCGCACGAGTGGACGGCTGCACCCAGGGCCAGGCGTTCCGGAAGGTGATCCTGCCCTTGGCCGCGCCGGCTATCTTCACCACGGCAATCCTGGCGTTCATTTCCTCCTGGAATGAATTCCTGATCGCCAGCCAGTTGTCCAGTGATGCCACCCAGCCGGTAACGGTTGCCATCGCAAGCTTCGCTGGCGCCCAACCGAACCAGATCCCTTACACGGCCATCATGGCCGCGGGAACGATCGTTACTATTCCGTTGGTGATTCTGGTGCTGGTCTTTCAGCGCAAGATCGTTGCCGGCCTCACCGCGGGTGCCGTCAAATGAAAGGTGCGGCTGCGGACGGCGAGCAGAATCACGGGCTTTTTCGCAGCGAACACCGGCGGGCCCGTTCCGGAGAGGATTTCGACATCATTATCGGATTCCTGGGCTTCTGGGCGGTGGTCTTGCTGGTGTTAACCGTCTGGATGGAGGTCACCGCCCAGCCGGCCCTCGGCTGGGCGTTGGGCCTGCTGGCTTTGCTGGTGGCACTTTATGGAATGGTCCGGCTCCGCCGACGCCTGCCCTCGAGAACCGCCACGCGTAAGAAATAAGGGCTGATCGAGGGCTCAGGGCTGGACAGAATAAACTGTCTTGCTGCAGGCGTAACAGCAGGCAGCAAGGATCTGGCAACGCTGGCGAGGGGGGTACCGTGGCACGCATTACGGAGAGGGCGCAACGTGGCGGCCACAACGGCGTTAGCATCGAGGACGTAGCAGCAGCCGCCGGGGTATCCACGGCCACAGTGTCCCGGGCCGTGCGCGGGCTGCCAAGGGTCTCGCCCGCCACCCGGGAAAAGATCCTCGACGTGGCGGAGGCCCTGGGCTACGTGGCGTCCTCGTCGGCGTCCGGATTGGCCACCGGCCGCACTAGGACCATGGGCGTCCTGGCTCCTTTTGTGAGCCGGTGGTTCTTTTCCAAAGCCATTGAAGGTGCGGACCGCGAACTTCACGCCAGGCAGTACAACCTGTCGCTCTTCAACCTGGGCGGGCACGGCAGCAACCGAGAGCGTCTTTTCAGCAAGACCATGGTCTACAAACAGATCGACGCCCTGCTGGTCCTCTGTATGGCCCTCACGCCCGATGAGTTGGACCACCTGCAGAAAATCGACATCCCGCTGATTGTGGTGGGCGGCCACGTGGAGGAGTGCGCGTATATAGGGATCGACGACTATGCTGCGTCGTCCACGGCCGTGCGGCACCTGATCGACCTCGGCCACCGGGACATTGCGTTGCTGCACGGTGACGACGAAACGGATCTCAACTTCGACGCACCCCGTGTGCGGATCCTGGCCTTCAAGGAAGTGATGGCCGCCGCGGGGCTCCCCGTCCGGCCCGAGTGGGATGAGTGGGGAGACTTCACACTCCGCAGCGGCCAGGAGGCATTCCGGCGCCTGTGGACCCGGCCCGGCCCCAAACCCACCGCCATCTTCTGCGCCTCCGACGAGATGGCCATGGGCGTCATCTTTGAAGCCGCCCGCGCAGGAGTCCGGGTGCCCGAGGACCTTTCGGTGGTGGGAATCGATGATCACGATTTCGCCGAGGCGATGGGCCTGACCACCGTGGGGCAGCGGCCCGACGAACAGGCCGAGCTGGCCACTAAAATGCTCCTCGACGAACTGAACGGTACGCCCGGCGCGGTACGCTCCGCCGTCGCACCCCACAAGCTCATCGTCAGGCGCACGACGGCGCCGCCCCCTTCCTGAGGAAGCTCACCCCGGCCGCGTTGAGGAAAGTTGTGGTCAGGAGGCGCGGGCGAGTTGCCGGATGGGAATCCAGCGGGAAGCCAGCCGCCGGTAAGCTGCGGCGGCACCGGTCATGTCGCCCTCGGCGAGGCATTCGATGCCCAGCCGGATGTCCATCGGTGACTCGTCCGGGTAGACCTTGTCCGCGACGGCGCCGTAGTCGAGTTCAACCATGGAATTGACGTGGAACAACTCGAGCCACTCGGTCAGTTGGGCGAGATCGTCCAGCATGTCCAGGTCAGGTGCGGCCAGGGCCAGGTTGGCCACAGCGTAGCGTGCCCGCTCCATGGCATCCGTGATGGAGGCCCACACCCTGACGGTGAGAATACGGCCCCCGGATTCCACCACATCCTTATGGTCACCCTCGGCGAAAAGCGAGAACCAGCTGAACGGAATGCCCCATGTGGAGGCGCGGCTATGGACCCGGACACTGCCGTCGCGGGCCTTGACCTGGTCGATCCGTTCCTGGTGTTTGTCCCGCTGCTCCTCAGGAATCAGCATTTCAGCCAGGGGCCCGTGGATGCCCTCCATCAGCGCGTTGGCGGCGAGTCCGGCGCGCAGGACCAGCTGGCTGGGGCAGTAGAGCAAAACACGCCCCGGGCCAGCACCTGCGCCGGCGGCGGCAGCACCGGCGTCGGACGCTCCAGCCTGCGCGGCGCCGCGGGGCGGGATGCCGGGAGCGCTGGTGACGCGGACCAGGTCAGTCCGCCCGGTCGGAAACGGGTCCCCGCCCGCGCGGGTGATCCGCCCAAGCGAAGCCAGCAGCTCGGCGTTTTCGACGGCGGCCCGTGAGGAAGGGCGCGCGCCGGCCGCCCGGATGGCCTCCCGATGTCCCTCGGGGAAGGCAGTCAGTGGCTCGTAGACCCGGAGCGTGGAGGAAAATGGCAGGCCGGCCTGGCCCCGGTAGAGGTTTCCCGTCATGACAGTCTCCCTTCCGGGGCCCCGGCGGCGGCCATCAGTCAGCCAGCTCCACCAAAACGGGCGCGTGGTCCGAAGCGCCCTTCCCCTTGCGCTCCTCACGGTCGATGGAGGCTCCGGTGACCCGGGCGGCCAGGGCGGGGGAGCCCAGCACGAAGTCGATGCGCATGCCCTCCTTCTTGGGGAACCGCAGCTGCGTGTAGTCCCAGTACGTGTAGACGCCAGGCCCGGGCGTGTACTGGCGCGCCAAGTCCGTAAACCCGGCGTCGGCGAACGCGTGGAAGGCCTCGCGCTCCGGCGGGCTGACGTGGGTGTAGCCCTGGGAGAGGAACAGGTCGATGTCCCACACGTCCTCATCCAGCGGGGCGATGTTCCAGTCGCCCATCAGGGCAACCTGCGCATTCGGGTCTGCTGAAACCACGCCCTGGGCATGGGTTTTCAGGGATTCAAGCCACTTGAGCTTGTAGGGCATGTGTTCGTCGTCCAACGAACGGCCATTGGGCACGTAGAGGCTCCAGACGCGGACGCCGCCGCACGTGGCAGCCATCGCGCGGGCCTCCTGCACGGGGTCCTTGCCTGCCTTGCCGAACGCGGGTTGGTCCAGGAATGTGCGCTCCACGTCCGCCAGGCCAACCCGGGACGCGATGGCTACGCCGTTCCACTGGCTGACGCCGAAATGGGCCACCTCGTAGCCCATGCGTTCGAACAGCTCCCACGGAAAGTTCTCGTCCTTGCATTTGGTTTCCTGGATGGCCAGGACGTCGCAGTCGCTGCGTTGCAGCCAGGCCTCGACACGGTCGGCGCGGGCACGGAGGGAGTTCACATTCCAGGTAGCAATCTTCACAGTCCCTAACTTACCTTGGCTCTGCCGGTGCGGGGAAAGCCCAGGTGCACGGTCCGCGCGGCCGAACGTCAGTCCTTCAGTCCGGGGAAATCAGCCTCGGAATACTCGATTCCGAAGCCGGTGGCAGGCTTTCCTGCAGCCGCCTTGACGCCGGTGCCGTGCCTGGCTTCCTCGCGGTGCCGCAGTTCCACGCGGCGGATCTTGCCCGAGATGGTCTTGGGCAGCGCCGCGAACTCCAGTCTGCGGATGCGCTTGAACGGTGCCAGGTGTTCACGGCAGTACCGCAGGATGTCCTCGGCCAGCTCCGGCCCCGGCTCAAGCCCGGCCACCAGGACCACATAGGCCTTCGGTAGGGAGAGTTTGAGCGCGTCCGGTGAGGGTACTACGGCCGCCTCGGCCACCGCCGGGTGCTCCAGGAGCACGCTCTCCAGCTCGAACGGTGAGAGCCGGTAGTCCGAGGATTTGAAGACGTCATCGTCCCGGCCCACGTAGGTGATGATTCCCCGCTTGTCCCGGCTGGCCATGTCACCCGTGTGGTAGTAGCCGCCACGGAACGCTTCGGCGGTCCTCTTTGCGTCCCCGTAGTAGGACTTCATTAGCCCCACGGGCCGGTGGTCCAGGCGCAGGCACAGCTCGCCGTCGTCCGCTTCCTCCCCGGTATTCGGATCCACCAGCACCACGTCGTAGCCGGGAAGCGGCTGCCCCATGGCGCCGATGGTGACGGGCTGGCCCGGCGTGTTGGCCACCTGGACAGTGCTTTCGGTCTGCCCGAAGCCGTCACGGATGGTCTGGCCCCAGGCGCGCTTCACCTGGTCGATCACCTCGGCGTTCAGCGGCTCACCGGCCGAGACCACTTTGGTAGGCGGGGTCTTCAGCAGCTTCAGGTCCGCCTGGATCAGCATCCGCCAAACCGTGGGCGGGGCGCAGAAGCTGGTGACGGCCTCGCGGTCCATCTGCTCCATCAGGGCGCGGGCGTCGAACCGTTCATAGTTGTAGACAAAGACGCACGCCTCCGCGATCCAGGGGGCAAAGAAGTTGGACCACGCGTGTTTGCCCCAGCCTGGCGAGGCGACATTCAGGTGCACGTCGCCGGGTTCCAGCCCAATCCAGTACATCGTGGACAGGTGCCCCACCGGGTAGGACGTGTGCGTGTGCTCCACGAGTTTGGCCTTGGACGTGGTCCCGGACGTGAAGTACAGCAGGAGGGTCTCGTCCGCCCTGGTGGGGGCGCCGGGCGTGAAGGTCACCGGCGCCGTTGTCGAATCCGCGTACTGGAGGGCTACAGTGCTACGGCTTGGTGCGGCGGCGGCGCGACCGCCGCCGATTTCAATCAGGCGGTAGGCGCCGGGTACGTCGGCAAACTTCCCGATGTTGGAATGCCCGACGGCGGCCCAGCCCGCCTCGCCGCGCTCCACCCGTTCGGCCAGGTCTGCGGGCCCCATCAGGGTGGTGGTGGGGATTAGGACGATGCCGAGCTTGATGCCGGCAAGCATCAGTTCCCAGAGTTCCACCTGATTGCCCAGCATGACGATCATGCGGTCGCCGCGGCGCACGCCCTGGCTCTGCAGCCAGTTGGCAACCTGGTTGGAACGCGAGGCGAGGTCGGCGAAACTCCTGCGGGTGTCCGAGCCGTCCTGCTCCACGATCAGCAGCGCCGGGTTGTTGGCTTTCGAGGGGTCGGCGGCGATCTGGTCAAACCAGTCGAGGGCGAAGTTGAACTCCGTGAATCGCGGCCACTGGAATTCGCGGCGGGCCCGGTGGTAGTCGGAGCGGAGGGCGAGCAGGTGGTCCCGCGCCGCCCGGAAATCATCGGTCACTGACATGAGGGACACCTTTCACCGCGTGATGCACATCACTGATAGCCAGCCATGTGCAATATACTAGGACATCCAAGGGTTTGGAAGACTGAAGGGACGCAGACTGTGCAGTCGCAAGGACGTGAGCATGACGTGACAGGCCCCCCGCCATTTCCCGATGCCGATCTGATGTACATCGTGGACCTCCTTCCGGCCGTCGAACGCGAGCGGTACCTGGACATCCGGTCGTTCCTGCAGTCTATGGTGCGGCCGGCGTCCATCGACTACTGGAACCGCGAGGAATTCCCTTTTGGGCTGCTGGCGGAGATGGGCAAGCGTGGGCTCGGGATTTTGCAGACCGATGGCACGTCGAAGCTCTTCAAGGGCTTGATGTATGTCGAAGTGGCCAGAGCCGATGTATCGCTGTCCGCCCTCGTGGGAATCCACAATGAACTGATTGTGGGCATGATTGACGCCCTGGGCTCTGAGGAACAGAAGCAGCGGTGGCTGCCCGGCCTGGCCGCGTTCAACCAATTGGGCGCCTTTGCCCTGACGGAACCGGAGCACGGCTCGGACATCGCCGGCGGGCTTGAAACCTCCGCGCGGCTGGACGGCGGCGAGTGGGTGATCAACGGCGCCAAACGCTGGATCGGTGCCGGCACCATCGCGGACTTTGCGCTGGTGTGGGCCCGCGACCAGGCGGACGGGCAGATCAAGGGCTTCATTGTGGAGACTGAGCGGCCCGGTTACCGGGCCACCAAGATTGCCAATAAGATCGGCCTGCGGATCATGCAGAACGCCGACATTGTGCTGGACAACGTCAGGATTCCGGCGTCCAACATGCTGCCGGGCGCCACGGACTTCGCTAAAGCCAACGACCTCCTGCGGGATTCCCGCGCCTGGGTGGGATGGCAAGGTGCTGGTATCCAGCTGGCCGCGTTCGACATCGCCCGTGCCTACTCACTGGAACGCCGGCAATTCGGCAAGGAGCTGGCGCGCTTCCAGCTGGTCCAGCAGCAGTTGGCGGAAATCCTGGGCAACGCGTCCGCTTCACTGGCACTGATGGCGCAGCTCGCCCGGATCCAAACGGACGGAAAGCTGGAAATGGTGCAGGCTGCCATGGCGAAATCCACCTGCACCCGACTGGCTCGTTCCTCGGTGGCCATGGGCAGGTCGCTGCTGGGCGGCAACGGGATCAGCGCGGATTACGAAATGGGCAAGCTGTTTGGCGACGCGGAAATACTTTATACCTATGAGGGCAGCTACGAAATCAATTCGCTGATTGTGGGCCGGGCAGTAACCGGGAAATCGGCATTCGTCTGACGGCCGCTTCCGATCTCATCAAAGTGATGGAAAGTCGCTTAACAAAAAACTGCCCTGACCGTGCTTCGCAGCACGGTCAGGGCAGTTAATCAGAACCTTAAAGCGGGCGGATGTTCTCTGCCTGCGGGCCCTTGGGACCTTGGGTCACATCGAATTCGACCTTCTGGTTCTCATCCAGCGAGCGGTAGCCGCTGCTGGCGATTGCGGAATAGTGCGCGAAAACATCGGCGGACCCGTCGTCCGGAGCGATGAAGCCAAAGCCCTTTTCAGCGTTGAACCATTTAACTGTGCCTGTTGCCATTGCTAACTTCCTTTGTAACCCTTTTCTGGTCCTGCTCGGACGGCAGGCAGACGCGGAGCCTGTGGTCCGCTCTCTCAAACCTAGGGGGTGAGAGGTGGGCGTGCAATAGCTGCGGTCACTAACTATTCCGGCTGTAACGTGCGGAAACGCAACTGACGGCCGTGAAAGCAGCTTGACGGCGGGGCGTTGGTCCATCTTTTTGGCGCGCATATCTGGTCTTCAAGGCATGGTTGACCGGCACTTTGACTGCAACGCGGGGTCAGATACGGCCCATTAATCCGTCCGGAAACGGCCTTATCTGACCCCGCGTTGCTTTTTAGACGGTCTCGAGGACGCTGACGTAGTTGGCGATGCCGACGCCGCCCATGTTTTGCACTGCGGCGCGGCGGGGGTTGGCGAGTTGCATGTCGCCTGCGGTGCCGGTGAGCTGCATGGCGGCGATGACGTGCTGGGAGACTCCGGTGGCGCCTACGGGGTGGCCTTTGGCTTTGAGTCCGCCGGAGACATTGATGGGCAGCTTGCCGTCCTTGAACACCCAGCCCTCGGTCACGGCATTTGCGCCCTGGCCGGGTTTGGTCAGGCCCATCGCCTCATACATCAGCAGCTCGGCGATGGTGAAGCAGTCGTGGACTTCGGCGAAATCGAGGTCTTCGAGCCCGACGCCGGCCATCGCCAGTGCGCGCTGCCAGGACGCGCGGGTGGCCGCGAAAGCCGTGGGGTCCCGGCGTTCGGCAGGAAAAAAGTCATTCGCGTGGCCGAAGCCGGCGAGCCGGACCGGCGCTGTGGCCCCGCCGGTTGGTGAGCTGGAGAGCACGACGGCGGCGGCGCCGTCGGACACGGGGGAGCAGTCGGTGCGGCGCAGGGGATCGGCGACCATGGGGTTCTTGTCCGAGACGGTGCGGCAGAATTCCTCGCCGAGGTCCTTGCGGAGCTGGGCGTAGGGGTTGTCCACGCCGTTGCGGTGGTTCTTTGCCGCGATGGTGCCGAGGACGTCGGAGACTGATCCGTAGCGCTTTTCGTAGTGCCTGGCGACGTCGGCGAACAGGCCCGTGAAACCGGTGGTGGATCTCTGGCCGGCCATGTCGTAGTCGGCACCCAGCAGGGCAGCGCCCACCACGTCGGCGCCGGCATGGGTCATCTTCTCTGCCCCGATCACCAGGACCGTCTTGGCCGTACCGGCGAGGAGGGATTTGGTGCCCTGCTGGAACGCGGCGGATCCGGAGGCGCACGCGTTTTCCACCCGGGTGGCCGGGACGTTGGCCAGGTCCGGGCAGACCTGCAGGGCCAGGGAGGACGGGAACGCCAGGGGCATCATGCCGGAGTTGAACTGCCCCAGGTAGATCTCGTCGATCTGGCCCGCCTCGATCCCGGCGTTGCTGATGGCTTCGGTGGCCACCAGGACGATCAGGGACTCGAGGGTCTCGTCCGTGAGTTTGCCGAACCGGCTGTGGCCCCAGCCGGTGAGCAGGACATCCTTGCCGAACTGCTCCTGCAGGCTCATGCCGTGGCTCCTTCGAGGGCAGTTTCTTCGATGCCGGGTTCGTCCAGGGCCACCGTAAAGGCTGCCTCCGTCTTTTCCCGGATCTCTGCCACGGTGACTCCCGGGGCGACGCGGGTGAGTCTAAGCTGCCGCCCAGCGCCGGATGCCCCGCCGCCTGCTTCGGGTTCGTGCTTCACCAGGTCAAACACAGCGAGGTCGCTGATGATCCGGTCCACGCAGTTCAGCCCGGTGAGCGGCAGCGTGCACTCGGTGACGATCTTGGCGGTGCCGTCCTTGGCGTTGTGTTCGGTCAGCACCACCACGCGCGGGGTACCGGCGACGAGGTCCATGGCGCCACCCATGCCCTTGACTATCTTGCCGGGGATGGTCCAGTTGGCGAGGTCGCCGTTGCCGGAGACCTGCATGGCGCCGAGGATGGCCACCTTGACGTGGCCGCCGCGGATCATCCCGAAGGACGTGGCGGAGTCGAAGATGCTGCCGCCATCGAGCACGGTGACGGTCTGCTTGCCGGCGTTGATGAGGTCGGCGTCTTCCTCGCCCTCATACGGGAAAGGACCCATGCCGAGCAGGCCGTTTTCGCTTTGCAGGACTACGCGGACGCCGTCGGGCAGGTTGTTGGCCACCAGTGTGGGGATGCCGATGCCCAGGTTCACGTAGTCGCCGTCGTTCAGTTCCTCGGCCGCGATCGCAGCCATTTCATCCCTGGTCCAGGCCATGGGTTTCTCCTTGGGGTTTCAAAGTGTGCGTGCTTGGTGTGGTTCGCGGAGGCGCAGAAAGCGCGGTTCAGCGCCAGGGGTTCAGACGGGGGCTGCTGCCGCGGCGCGGGAGCGGACGGTGCGCTGTTCGATGTCCTTGACCCGGTCGCTCGCCTGGACCAAGTGCTGGACGTAGACGCCCGGGGTGACGATGTGGTTGGGTTCGAGTTCGCCCGGCGCCAGGATGACTTCCGCCTCCGCGATGGTCACGGCGCCGGCGGTGGCCACCACGGGGTTGAAGTTGCGGGCCGTGTAGCGGTAGATCAGGTTCCCGTCCGTATCCGCGGTGTGCGCGTGGACCAGTGCGACGTCGGCGCGGATGGCGCGCTCCTGGACGTACGTTTCGCCGTCGAACTCCGCCAGCGGCTTGCCTTCAGCCACAAGGGTGCCCACACCGGTTTTGGTGTAGAACGCGGGGATGCCAGCGCCGCCGGCGCGGAGGCGCTCGGCGAGGGTGCCCTGTGGGGTGAACTCCACCTTGAGTTTCCCGGCGAGGTACTGCTCGGCGAAGAGTTTGTTCTCACCGACGTAGGAAGCAATGACCTTGCGGACCTGGCCGGCCTCGATCAGGATGCCTAGGCCTTTGCCGTCCACGCCCATATTGTTGGATACGACCGTCAGGTCCTTAACGCCGGAATCGCGGACGGCCTCGATGAGGTCCGCAGGGATACCGCTCAGGCCGAAGCCGCCGACGGCGAGGGTCATGCCGTCCCGAAGCAGATCCTGCAGGGCAGCGGCGGCATTGGATTTCAGCTTGGACATTCCATCTCCTCGTCATCGAGCGGTCAGAGCCGGTGAGTTATCCACTTTGTGGACAGCGGGCCTGATGAAGGAGCCTAAGGGGCTCTCAGCGTAGGGTCAATGGTCCGCTCATCGGGGCCACGCATATGTTTCACAGCGTGGACGCTAGGCTTTAGGGTGTCCACATTGTGGAGGATTTCTTCTCTGGAGGCCAAAATGACAAATCCAGTCCAAGGGGCGCAGGTGGTGGGCCGGGTGGCATCGCTGCTGCGGCTTGTCGGCCGGAAGCCGGAGGGCAGTTCCATTGCCGGGCTGGTTCGGGAGTCCGGGCTGACCAGGCCCACCGTTCACCGGCTGCTGGCATCCCTTGCCGCAGAGGGCCTCCTTGACCACGATGCCCGGACCGGCAATTGGATCCTCGGCCCGGAGATTTTCCTTTTGGGATCGGTGGCAGCGGCAAGGTTCCCGTTTGAGGACATCGCCCGGCCCAGCCTGCGCCGCTTGGCTGAGGAGACCGGGGAGAGTGCCTTCTATTCCATCCGCCGCGGCCAGGAAACGGTCTGCGTGATGCGGGAAGAAGGCAGCTTCCCGGTGCGCTCTTTCGTCCTGCACGAAGGAGTCCGCTTCCCGCTCGGCGTGGCCTCGGCCGGGACCGCGATTATGTCGTTCCTGCCGGAGGAGGAACAGGAGGCCATCCTTTCCGGCTGGGATCAGCACGCCGGAATGTTCGCAACAGGACACCGCGAGGACGTGGTCCGCAGCAACCTTGGGCGGACCAGGCTGCATGGCTTTGCCGTGAACCCGGGTCTGGTCCTGGAGGGCAGCTGGGGAATGGGGGCCGCCGTGTTCGATCAACTGGGCCGGCCGGTGGGAGCCCTGTCGCTCACCGGAATCGAGCCGAGGTTCCGTCCGGAACGGCAGGAACTCCTGGGCAAACTGCTCATGGAGGAAGCCCACCGGATGAGCGCCAGGCTGCCGGCCGAGCGGGCAACCTCGCCCGTTTGATGCCGGGAACATCGGCAAGGACGCCCCTAGAAATTAGTAGGAAGTCCGAGTAGATTCGGGTTCAGGGATGACCACAGGCAAAGGAGCATTCGATGGTGCACGAGCTTTCACACTACGTCGGCGGCCAGCGGGTTGATGGCACATCCGGGCGGTTCAGCGATGTCTTCGACCCCTGCACGGGCAAGGTGCAGGCCAGGCTGCCGCTGGCCAGCAAGGAAGAGGTGGCCAACGCCGTCGCGAATGCCGAGAAAGGCCAGCTTGAGTGGGCGGCCATGAACCCGCAGCGCCGGGGCCGGATCCTGCTCAAGTTTGTGGACCTCGTCAATGAGAACATGGACGAACTGGCCACGCTGCTTTCCTCGGAGCATGGCAAGACCTTCCCGGATGCCAAGGGTGATATCCAGCGTGGCGTCGAAGTGGTGGAGTTTTCGGCCAACGCCCCGCACCTCCTCAAAGGCGAGTTTTCGGACAGCGCCGGGCAGGGCATCGACGTCCATTCGCTGCGCCAGCCACTGGGCGTGGTGGCCGGCATCACACCGTTCAACTTCCCGGCCATGATCCCGCTGTGGAAGTCCGGCCCGGCGCTCGCCGCCGGCAACGCCTTTATCCTCAAACCGTCGGAGCGCGACCCTTCGGTGCCGCTCCGGCTCGCCGAACTGTACAGCGAAGCCGGCCTTCCCGACGGCGTCTTCAACGTGGTCAACGGGGACAAGGAAGCCGTTGATGCACTGCTCGAGGACCCCAGGGTGAAGGCCATCGGCTTTGTGGGCTCCACCCCGATAGCCCAGTACATCTATGCCACTGCGGCGGCGCACGGGAAGCGCGCCCAATGTTTCGGCGGCGCGAAGAACCACATGGTGATCATGCCCGACGCCGACCTCGAGATGGCGGCCGATGCCCTGATCGGTGCCGGGTACGGCTCCGCCGGCGAACGCTGCATGGCCATCTCCGTCGCAGTGCCGGTCGGCCAGGAGACGGCGGACGCCCTGGTGGCCAAGCTGACGGAGCGCGTCAAGGGCCTGAGGGTAGGCCACAGCCTGGACAAGGATTCAGACTTCGGGCCCGTGGTGGCCGCATCCGCCAAGGACAGGATCGAAGGCTACATCCAGTCCGGCGTGGACGAAGGCGCAACGCTCGTGGCTGATGGACGCGGCCTCGCCGTGGACGGCTACGATGGCGGCTTCTGGATTGGCCCGACGCTCTTCGACAACGTCACGAAGGACATGAAGATCTACCGGGAGGAGATCTTCGGACCGGTGTTGAGCGTGCTCCGCGCCGAAGACTACGACGAGGCCCTGAGTCTCTGTTCCGAGCACGAATTCGGCAACGGCGTGGCGATCTTCACCCGCGACGGAGATGCCGCCCGTGACTTCGCCAGCTGCGTGGAAGTGGGCATGGTGGGCATCAACGTCCCCATCCCGGTGCCGATCGCGTATTACACGTTTGGCGGCTGGAAAGCCTCCGGCTTCGGGGACCTCAACCAGCACGGCGCGGACGCGTTCCGCTTCTACACCAAGACCAAAACGGTCACCACCCGCTGGCCCTCGGGCATCCGTTCCGGCAGCAGCTTCATCATGCCGGAAGGAAGCTGATGGCGGCGCAGGGGATACCGGAGAACACCGAGTCCGCCACAGAGGTCCTGTTCGAGCGCCGCGGGCACCTTGGGATCGTCATCCTGAACCGGCCCAAGGCTGTCAACGCGCTCACGGCGGGCATGGCCTCCGCCATGCTGGACCAGCTCACGCAGTGGGCCGACGACGACGCCGTCGCCGCGGTGCTGGTCCGCGGCGCGGGCGAGCGTGGCCTGTGCGCCGGCGGCGACATCGTTGCCATCTACCGGGACATGCTCGACGGAGGCCAGGCCACGGCCGAGTTCTGGGCGGAGGAGTACCGGCTGAACCTGCTGATCTCCGAGTACCCGAAGCCATATGTTGCGTTTATGGACGGACTGGTCCTCGGCGGCGGCGTGGGGATTTCCGCGCACGGTTCGGTCCGGGTCGTCACCGAACGTACCCGGATGGGCATGCCCGAAACCACCATCGGTTTTGTGCCCGACGTCGGCGGCACCCTCCTGCTGTCCCGGTCACCGGGGGAGTCGGGCACGCACGCGGCCCTCACCGGCGCCCACCTGAGCGGCGCTGACGCCCTGTTCCTGGGGCTCGCGGACCGCTTTGTGCCGTCCGAAAACCTCCCCGCGCTGGCGGAAGCGCTGGAAAGCTCGACGGCGGATGCCGCCGTCGGGCGCTTTGTGCAGGAGCCGCCGGCCTCGACGCTGGAGGCGCAGCGCGGGTGGATTGATGCCGCCTATGCCGCCGACGACGCGGAAGAGATTCTCCGCCGCCTCCGGTCCGCCGACGGGGAAGCGGCGGACGCTGCCGCCACCATCGAGGCAAAGTCGCCAACCGCCGTAAAGCTCACGCTCGCATCGCTGCGGCGCGTGCGCGGACATTCGCTTGAGGAAGCGCTGGCGCAGGAGTACCGGGTGGGGCTGCGCTCCCTGGCAGGGGCGGACTTCCGCGAAGGCATCCGCGCCCAGGTGGTGGACAAGGACCGCAACCCGCAGTGGAAGCCCGCTTCCCTCGCGGAAGTGACCGCGGCCGACGTCGAGCGCTACTTCGAGCCGCTGGGCGACCGTGAACTCCACCTTCCCTCAAAGGAGTCAGACCATGTCTGAGAACGCAGCCGCCGGTGCCATCGCCTTCCTGGGGCTGGGCCACATGGGCGGTCCCATGGCGGCCAACCTGATCAAGGCCGGGCATGGTGTGGTGGGGTTTGATCCCGTGCCGGCGGCCGTTGAGGCGGCCAAAGCACAGGGCGTTCCCATGGCCGGTTCCGCGGCGGAAGCGCTGGCTGGCGCCGCAGTGGTACTCACCATGCTGCCGAGCGGACAGCACGTCCTGGACGCCTACCGCGGTGTGGACGGCAAGCCCGGACTGTTGTCGGTGGCGGCACCCGACACCCTGTTCCTGGACTGCTCCACCATCAACGTGGAGGAGGCCCGCGAGGCCGCCGCGATCGCGGTCGAGGCCGGGCACCGCTCTGTGGATGCGCCCGTTTCGGGCGGAGTGGTGGGCGCCGAGGCCGGCACACTGACGTTTATGGTGGGCGCCTTGCCCGAAGACTTCGAAGCCGTGAAACCCCTCCTCGAGCTGATGGGAAAGCGCGTGGTTCACTGCGGGGACCACGGCGCAGGCCAGGCTGCCAAGGTCTGCAACAACATGATCCTGGGCGTCTCCATGATCGCTGTTAGCGAGGCGTTTGTGCTGGGCGAGAAGCTCGGCCTGACGCACCAGGCGCTGTTCGACGTGGCCGCCAACGCCTCTGGCCAGTGCTGGGCGCTGACCACCAACTGTCCCGTTCCCGGGCCCGTGCCCACCAGCCCAGCCAACCGCAATTACCAGCCGGGCTTCGCGGGCGCGCTGATGGCCAAGGACCTGCGGCTCGCCCTCAACGCGCTGGAAGGCACCGGCGTCGCGGCCCAGCTGGGGCCGCTGGCGTCGAAGATTTACGACGAATTCGCCGCGGGCGGCGGCGCGGGACGGGATTTCTCGGGCATCATCACTGACATCCGGGACAAATCGGTAACGTAGCGTTGGCACTTCTACCCACTTCACCTACACATAAAAGGGGCACGGCTTGGCGCAGCAGTACGAAAATATTCTGGTGGAACATCGTGGCCGGGTGGGTCTGGTGACCCTCAACCGGCCGCAGGCACTCAATGCCCTGAACAAGGCCACCATGGAGGAGGTTGTGGCAGCCACCACCGCCATGGACGCCGACCCCGCGGTGGGCGCCGTGGTGATCACGGGCTCGGAGAAGGCCTTCGCCGCCGGAGCGGACATCAAGGAAATGTCCTCCAAGGGCTACATGGATATGTACGCGGAGGACTGGTTCCGCGGCTGGGAAAACCTCACGCGGCTGCGGATCCCGGTGGTGGCCGCGGTGTCCGGCTTCGCCCTGGGCGGTGGCTGCGAGCTGGCCATGATGTGCGATGTCATCATCGCCGGGGACAATGCGAAGTTCGGCCAGCCGGAGATCAACCTCGGCGTCATCCCGGGCATGGGCGGTTCGCAGCGGCTAACCCGCGCCGTTGGCAAGGCCAAGGCCATGGACATGGTGCTCACCGGGCGGATGATGGATGCTGCCGAGGCGGAGCGGGCGGGACTCGTCTCACGCGTGGTGCCCGCAGCCTCCGTGGTGGAGGAGGCCCTGAAAGTCGCCGAGGTGATCGCTGCCAAGTCGAAGCCGGCCGCCATGATGGCCAAGGAAGCCGTGAACGCCGCCTTTGAGCTGGGCCTGACGCAGGGCGTCCAGTTAGAACGCCGGCTGTTCCACTCCTTGTTCGCCACGGAGGACCAGAAGGAAGGCATGGCCGCGTTCACCGAGAAGCGCCAGCCGGACTTCAAGCACCGCTGACCACCGTTTAGTCGGTGAAGTCGCCGGCGGCCTTGCGGAAATCGCCCAGGACCCGGAGCAGGTGCTCCACGTCGTCGTCCGCGAAACCGGACTTGCCGAACACCTCGGCGTTAAGCGCCGCCGTTGCGCGTTTCGCCAGGGTGCGGCCCTCAGCGGTGAGCTCGATCAGGGTGGTCCGTCCGTCCGTGGGGTGCGGGGACCGGGCCACGAGCCCGGCATGCTCCAGGCGGTCTACGGCGTTTGTCACCGAGGTGGGGTGCACCTGCAGCAGCGCGCTGGCCTTGTTCATGGGCAGCGCGCCGCTGCGGGCGAAGCTCAGCAGCGCCAGCAGCTCGTAGCGTGCGAACGTCAGGCCGAGTGGCTTGAGGACTGTTTCAATCCTCGCCAGCAGGATCTGCTGGGTCCGCATGATCGCCGTGATGGCGGCCATGGGAGCAGCGACGTCGCCCCAGCCGTGGCGTTCCCAGTTGTGCCGTGCCTCGGCGATCGGGTCGCGAGGAAGCGGGCTGCCCACGGTGCCTCCTGACATTGCTGAGGCCAACAACGGCCCTATGATCTGTCCCACCCTGCAATATACTAGGACTTCCAAGGGTACGGAAGGTCGGGCCAGACGTGGGTGTCCGGATGGGCTACCCCCGTCGAGGGCTCACGTCGCAGGAGGCGTCCGCCTAGCCCTCGCACTCGATGCAATATGAGTTGCCGCTGCTCTCTCGCGCGAGTTGGGACCGGTGCCGTACCAAGAAACAGGAATAGCAGGTGAACTCGTCCGCGGCCTGGGGAATGACCTGAACGATGAGCTCCTCAGTGACAATTTCTCCCCCCGGGGTCAGGCCCTCATCAAGGGCGTCGGCCGCATCCAGCTCGCTGACCACGCTGCGGGCATCCGGCGCGTTCGCAGACTGCAATGCCTCCAAGGAACGGTCCTGGGATTCCTTAACGTCGGAACGGACTTCGTCGTAGTCGGTTGCCACTTTGGTGATTCTCATTTCTGTTTTTTGATGTTCGTAGCTGACGAGATTGCAACGTACACCAGTGCGCCGTTGTTCCCGTATCCGGGAACCGGAATGATGTCCTTCGGCGCTTTCGGGACTGGTTTATAAGGGCGTCAAAGTCTGGCACCAGGGGACGGGCATCTGCGACCAGCCCAGCATCAACCGGTGGCTTGAGGACGATTCGCGCACCTGGACAGGCTGCATCTTTGACCGCGGCCTCACCAACACCCTCGAAGTGCGCGTCTCCACCGCGGACGTTTCCTAGGCAGGAACCGACGAGGACGTGTCGATCACGCTCGCCGGCCGCGTCTGGAACCTGGCTAACGCCTGGCACGACGACTTTGAGCGGGGCCATATGGACGTGGACCGGTTCGCTCTGAACCTCAGCGAAAAGGGTGCCGGCCGACGGCAGGGATTCGGCGCGTTGGGAGTTCTGCCTACTTCCACCACGTGTCGAAGATGGTCACCGGGACGGTGCGCTTGTGGCGGGTGCGGACGTACTTCTGCTCGATCAGCGCGGCCGAGGCTTCGGGGATGTCCCTGCCTTCGAGGTAGTCGTCGATCTGGTCATAGCTCAGGCCGAGTTCGTCCTCGTCGGTGCGTCCCGGCTTGCCATCCAGGAGGTCCGCGGTGGGCACCTTCTCCCAGACACGGGCGGGGGCACCCAGCTCGGCCAGGAGCTCCCGGTTTTGCCGCTTGTTCAGGCCGAACAGCGGCAGGATGTCCGCGCCGCCGTCGCCGAACTTGGTGAAGAACCCCGTGACGGACTCTGCGCCGTGGTCCGTGCCGATCACCAGGTAATTGTGTTCACCGGCCAGGGCGTACTGGGCGATCATCCTCGTGCGGGCTTTGGTGTTTCCCTTATGGAAATCGGAGATTTCGGCGCCCACGGTCTTCTCGAACTCGTCCTCGAAGCCATCTACGGCGGCGGAAATGTTGAACGTCCACTCGGTCTTGGCCTGGATGAAGTCCATTGCAGCCTGCGCGTCGTCTTCGTCATGCTGGACGCCGTACGGAAGGCGGACGGCAACAAAATTTGCGTCCATGCCCTCGGCCTCGAGTTCCTCCACGGCCAGTTGTGCCAGCCGTCCGGCGAGGGAGGAGTCCAGTCCGCCCGAGATACCCAGGACATAGCCCTTGGTCTGGGTTGCCCGGAGGTAATCCTTAAGGAAATCCACGCGTTTGCGCACCTCCCCTAGGGGGTCGATCCGGGGCTGCACGCCCATTTCTTCGATGATGGTGGCCTGGAGTTCGCGCATGTGATCCAGCCTAGCCAGCGGTGTCAACAACGCTCAACTGTGTCCCTCCGGAGACGGCGCGTGTCTGCCGGGCGATGACGCACAGAGCTTTCGGCCCGCAGAGCGATAGGACTCACTAAGCGCCTCGCCTCACGAAGCGGTAGGTGCCGGTCCGGTGGACCCGCGGACCGTGAGGTGCGTGGGCATCAGGGAGCGGCTGCGGCTGCCGCCGCCGGCCAGCGGGTTGAGCTGGGCCAGCAGCATGGACACGGCCACGCGGCCGGCCTGCTCGATCGGGGACGCCATGGTAGTCAGCGGAGGGTTGCAGAAGTCCGCACCAAAGATGTCGTCGCACCCCACCACGCTCATGTCCTCCGGGACCCGGATGCTGCGCTCGCGCAGCCGCTGGAGCATGCCGATGGCGATCAGGTCGTTGAAGGCAATGCAGGCGGTCACGCCGGAGTGCACGGCCGCGTCAGCTGCGGCGGCACCGGATTGCTTCTTGGGGGCGAACGGGCCCAGCCTGCGCACCTCCACGCCGCGGTCTTCGGCCGCCGCCGCCAGCGCATTCCAGCGCAGGGTACTCGACTGTGAAGTGAGGGGCCCGGCCATGTAAGCGATGTGCGTATGGCCGAGCGAAATCAGGTGGTCCAGCGCCTGGCTGGTGGCCGACGGAGTGTCGATCACCACGGCGGGCACACCGGCGACGTCGCGATTGATGGTGACAATCGGAATCTTCGCAGCTGCTGCGAGCAACGCCTCGTCGCTGAGCCTGGACGCCGTGACGATGATGCCGTCAGCGCTCTTGCGCAGCTGCTCCATGCTGCTGGCCTCAACCTCGTCCGATTCTTCCGTGTCTACAAGCAACTGGGTGTAGCCGGCTGCCTTCAGCTGAAGCTGTGTTCCCCTGATCAGGTCAAAGTAGAACGGGTTGGTAATGTCAGGAACGAGGACGCCCACGGCACCGGTGCGGCCCGAACTCAGGGCCTTGGCCTGGCTGTTCGGGGTGTAATTCAGCTCGGCGGCCGCTGCTTCGATGCGTGCACGGGTGCGGATGTTGACCCGGTCCGGAGTGGACAGCGCACGGGAAACGGTGGACGCGGCCACCCCGCACATGGCGGCGATGTCATGGATTGTGGCAGGACGCTCTGTTCCGGCTGCTTGCATCGCCATAGCGTTCCTCTCTGAACGGGACAATACGGGCACTGTGCGGATAGCCACAGCCCTGATGCTCCTAGGTTGCCACAAGATGTCAACATTTGGCAATCGGTTGTCATCGTTTCTGCGGACATCTAGACTTAGTGCAGAACTTTGTGAAGTACGTCACCCGCGCGCCGGAGCGGCACCAAGGCTGTCCCGTCGCGGGCAAACCCTAAGGAGATCCCCGTGACCGAAACGGCTACTGACGCAACGAAAACCGTCTGGCAACTTTCAGGCTTCGGCGACGAAGTGGATCCGGACCCGGCAGTGCAGGCCGCCGTCATGCTGGCCCTGGGCGCGAGCTACATCGAGGTCCGCAGTGCGTGGGGCGTGAACGTCTCTGAGCTGACCCCGGATCAGGTGTCCGAACTCAAGGGAATCCTCGATGCGAAGGGCCTGAGTGTCTCGGCCGTGGCAAGCCCCATCGGCAAGGTGGACATCACTCTGCCACTGGAGCACGAGGTGGAGCGCCTCCGTCAGATCATCTCCGTGGCCAAGGGCCTGGATACCAAGTACATCCGAATCTTCTCCTTCTACCGGAGTGAAGCGCAGACCCCGGAAGATATCCGCGACGACGTTATTACCCGCATGCGGGCACTGGCCGCCGAAGCCGAAAGCGCCGGCGTCGTACTGCTGCACGAAAACGAAAAGGATATCTACGGCGATACTCCGCAGCGCGTCCTGGACATCATGGAGTCCGTTGATTCCCCGGCCCTGCGCGCCGCGTGGGACAACGCCAACTTCGTTCAGGTGGGCGTCCGGCCCTATACCGAGGGCTACGCCATGCTCCGCCCCTACCTCGAATACCTGCAGGTCAAGGACGCCATCATGGCCACGGGCGAGGTTGTGCCCTCCGGCGAAGGTGACGGCGAACTGGATGCCACCATCGCCGCGCTGAAGGCTGACGGCTATGCAGGCTTCGCTTCCCTCGAACCGCACCTGGCCAGCCACCACGAACTCGGCGGCTTCTCCGGCCCGGTTGCCTTCGGCACCGCCGCCCGTGCCTTTGCGTCGCTTGCGGCCAAGAACGGAATTGAACTCTCGTGACGGGACTCAAGGCCGCGGTCATTGGCTGCGGCGACGTCTCGGCTGTCCACTTCGAGGCCATCGGAAAGCTCGACGGCGCCCGGCTGGCCGGGGTCTGTGACACGGACCCCGGCCGCCTGGCAGCCGCCGTGGCCGCCTTTGGTGTTCCGGGGTTCGCGGACCACGCCAGCCTCATCGAAGCCATCGGTCCGGACGTAGTCCACATCACCACGCCACACAACACGCATGCTTCGATTGCGGCGGACTGCCTTGAGCGTGGCGTGAACGTCATTGTGGAAAAGCCGCTGGCGCACACCTTGGAGGAGGGTCGCCGGTTGGTGGAAGCTGCAAAAGCCTCCACTGCGAAGATCGCCGTCTGCTTTCAGAACCGCTACAACTCCACCGCCCAGGCCATGCACGCACTGCTGTCCTCCCGTGAGCTGGGCGCGGTAATGGGGGCTTCGGCCACTGTGGTGTGGCACCGCGATGCTGACTACTACCGCAGCCGGCCCTGGCGTGGCACCTGGGCGGGCGGTGGCGGCGGGCTCATGATGAACCAGGCCATCCACACCGTTGACCTGCTGCAATGGCTGGTGGGGGACGTCGTGTCGTTGTCCGGCAACGCGGCCACTAGGTTCCTGGGCGAAACCATTGAGGTGGAAGACACTGCGGAATTCGTGGCGGAGCACGCTAACGGGGTTCGCAGCGCTTTTTACGCCACCCTGGCCAATGCAGTGAACGCGCCGGTGACCCTGGACATCATCACGGAGAAAGCCGCGCTTAGCCTGCGGGGCGACTTGACCGTCACGTATGCGGATGGCCGCGTGGAAGTGGTGCCCGAGCGTGTGGTGGAGTCCGGCGGGCGAGCCTACTGGGGCGTCTCGCATGAGCTGCTCATCGGCGACTTCTATGCCCGGCTTGGCGATTCCGGAGCCTTCTGGATAGACGCCGCCGAGGCGGAGAAATCGTTGCGGATCGTCAAGGAAATCTACCGGCAGAGCTACCAGAGTGCCGTGGAATCGGTTTCTTAAACAAACAGGGCAACCGGTTGTAGGCGTTTGAACGGTTCATTCATGAACGTCTGAATCTAATGTTGCAAAGATTTTGACAATCGGTTGCCAAAGTTGGCAATCATGCGTACTCTGATTCTCGCAAGGTCGGTGTGGCGCACGCCACACCGGTCGGATTCGTATTTCTCACGTTCCACAGATTCAGGAGCCAACAATGAAGTTAGGTCCCAAGGCGGCAGCAGCCGCCCTTATCCTCAGCGCTTCGCTCGCGCTGACTGCTTGCGGTGGCGGCACTACCGCTGGCAGCACCGGCGGGGCTGCTTCCGGCCCCACCAGCCTCACCCTGGGCAGCGTCGCTGACTTGAAGTCGTTCGACCCCATCGATGCCCACATTGGCCACACGATGCCGTTCTACCAGTCGGCCTATGACACGCTGATTCAGCGGGCACCGGACGGAAAGCTCTCCCCGATGCTGGCCACCAAGTGGGAATACAACGCGGACAACACCGTGCTGACCCTGGGCCTGCGCACGGACGTCACCTTTAGTGATGGCACCAAGTTCGACGCCGCAGCGGCCAAAGCCAACCTGGATCACTTCAAGGACGCCAAGGGCCAGGATGCCTACCAGGCCGCCTCGCTGAAGAGCGTTGCCGTGGTGGATCCGGCCACGGTGGCCATCACGCTCACCGCACCTGACCCGGCATTCACCTATTACCTGACACAGGCCGCTGGTCTGGTAGCCAGCCCGAAGGCGATCGGCACGGACGGCATCAAGACCGGCCCCGTAGGGTCCGGACCCTACGTGCTGGACACGAAGAACACTGTCAAGGGTTCCCAGTACGTGTTCACGAAGCGTGAGGGTTACTGGAACAAAGACCTGCAGAAGTTCGACAAGATCACCATCAAATATCTTGTGGACCTGACGGCCCGCACCAACGCGCTTGTCTCCGGCCAGATCGACGGCGCACTTTTGGATCCCAAGACGGGCAAGCAGGCCGAGGGTTCAGGGATGGTGCTGAACAAGAGCCAGGTTGACTGGGAGGGCATCCTGCTTCTCGACCGCGACGGCAGCATCAACCCGGAGCTGGCCAACGTCAAGGTCCGCCAGGCCATCAACTACGCCTTTGACCGCAAAACCGTCCTGGAGCAGCAGCTCCTGGGCCAGGGCACCGTGACCAACCAGGTCTTTGGCCCGGAAAGCGGCGCCTATGTGCCGGCTCTGGACAATATGTACCCCTACGACCCGGCCAAGGCCAAGTCCCTACTGGCCGAGGCCGGCTTCGCAAATGGCTTCACCCTGAAGATTCCGTCCGTCTCCGCCTTTGAGGGGATCAACGCAGTCTTTAAGCAGCAGCTGGCCGACATCGGCATCACCCTGGTGCCCGAAACAGTTCCGCCGGCCAATTTCGTGTCCGATATCGCCAGCGGTAAGTACGCCGGAACCACGTTCCAGCTCTACCAGGGCGAGCCGTGGGTTGCCATCAACCAGATGATCTCCACCACCGCGCTGTACAACCCGTTCAAGTCCCAAACCCCTGAACTGTCCGCGATGATCAAGGACGTCCAGAACGGTGGCGCCAACAGCACCGAGCTGGCCAAGAAGGTCAACCAGTACGTTACCGAAAATGCCTGGTTCGTCCCGATGTTCCGCCTCAACCAGATGTACTACACCAACAAGAAGATCACCGTGACGCCTCAGCTGCAGCAGGCCATACCGTCCATCTACAACTACGCACCGGCGAAGTAGCCACGCGATCCGCCGGGGAGCGGGCCTCCTGCTCCCCGGCTGTCCCACTTTTCTGACGTACTCCCACTGGAGCGAGTAATGGTTACGTTCATTCTTCGAAAAATTGCCGCAGGCATTGTTGTGCTGGCCGCCATTTCCTTCCTCACATACTTCCTGCTCTACTTTTCGTCTGCGAACATAGCCCGCAACATTCTGGGCGAATTCGCCAGCCAGGAGCAGGTGCAGGCCAAAGAGATCGAGCTGGGCCTCGACCAGCCGCTCTTGCCGCGCTTCTTCGCCTGGGCTTCCCATGCCATCGCCGGCGACCTCGGCACCTCGTGGTTTACGTCGGAGGGCGTGGGCCAGGCCATTTCGACGCGACTTCCTCTCACCCTGACCCTGATGATGGTGGCCATTGTGCTGATCGCCGTCTTCGCCACCGTCCTGGGTATGGCGGCCGCCGTCAAGCGCGGTTGGATTGACCGCGTGGTCCAAACGGCCGCCGTCGTTGGCGATGCCATCCCCGGCTTCGTACTGGCCATCATCCTGGTCACCATCTTTGCCATCCAGCTCAAACTGTTCCCTGCCACCAGCTCCATCGCACCGGATGCCGGCTCCTCGGCTTGGGTCGCATCCCTGACACTGCCGGTGATCGCGCTGCTGATCAATGGCGTGACGGGAGGCGCACAACAGATCCGCAGCGCCGTGATCAAGCAGCTGGAAAAGGATTATGTGCGTACCTTGCGCAGCCGCGGCATCAGCGAACGCGAAATCCTCTTTAGACACGTGCTGCGCAGCGCTGCCCCCGCTGGCCTGACTGTGCTGAGCCTGCAGTTCATCGGCATGCTCGGCGGTGTGGTCATCATCGAGCAGATCTTCGCCCTGCCCGGCATGGGTGCCCTGGCCGTCCAATCGACCACCACCGGAGATATTCCGCTGGTCATGGGTGTTGTCCTCTACACCGTCGTTATCGTCGTCATCGTCAATCTGCTGGTGGACCTCATCAACGGTTGGCTCAATCCCAAGGTGCGTGTCTCATGAGCGAGCCAATCCAACTGACGCCGGCTTTGACCGGGCAGACCGGCACGGTGGTCCGTTCCCACCCCATCAAGCGCGTGCTCAAGAACCCGATGGGCATCGTGGCAGTTGCCGTCTTGGCTGTCGTGGTCCTGTTGGCGGTGCTGGCCAATGTGCTGGCTCCCTTCGAACAGAATCTTGCCAACATCGGCAAGACCCTGGCCCAGCCCGACGCCGTCAACCTCCTGGGTACCGACAGTGTGGGCCGTGATGTGTGGAGCAGGCTCGTCTTTGGCGCCCGCACCACACTGCTCTCCGCACTCCTCTGCGCCGCCGTCGCGGTGGGCATTGGCCTCCCCGCCGGATTGATTGCCGGTTACTACGGCGGCAAGTTCGACTCCACGGCGAACTGGGTGGTCAACATTTTGATGAGCCTTCCCGGCATCATCGTCCTGCTCACGGTCCGGGCCGCCTTCGGCCCGTCGGTCTGGATCTCCATGATTTCCTTCGGCATCCTGATCAGCCCCGGCTACTACCGCCTGACCCGGACCTCAGTCCACGCGGTCCGCAACGAGCTCTATGTTGACGCTGCACGGGTTGCAGGCCTCAGCGACGCTGCCATCATCTCCCGCCACATTTTCTCGGTAATCCGTGCGCCGATCATCATTCAGACGTCCATGGTGTGCGGTGTTGCCATTGCCATCCAATCGGGCCTGGAATTCTTGGGCTTGGGCGATCCTTCGGTAGCCACCTGGGGCGTAATGCTCAATGAAGGCTTCAAAAACGTCTACCTTAATCCCATGCTTTTGCTCTGGCCCGCGCTGGCTATCGGCCTGACCATTGGTGCGTTGGTCCTGCTGGGCAACGCGGTCCGGGACGCATTGGAAGATGCTGCCAAGGTCAAGGCCCCCAGGAAGCTGCCGGCGGCAGCTGGCACAGCAACGGACCGCACGACGGCGGTGCCCGCCACCCGCGCCAACCGCAAGTCAGTCGCTGCTGTGGAATTGGGCACCGAACATCATCTGGTCAAGGTTTCGCACCTGGGCGTTGGCTACCCGCAGGCCGACGGTTCCATCAAGAAGGTCGTGGACGACGTCTCCTTCCACGTGGACCGGGGCGAAGTCCTGGGCATCGTGGGCGAATCCGGCTCGGGCAAGTCCCAGACGGCCTTCTCCATCCTTGGCCTGCTGCCGGGCAACGCCCGCATTGTGGGCGGCAGCATCCAGTTCGACGGCAACTACACCGTGGCTCCCGGCGATGAGCGGGTCAACCAGGGCAGGCTGTCGCCGCTGCGCGGGAAGCGCATCTCCTACATTCCGCAAGAGCCGATGTCCAACCTGGATCCGGCCTTCACCATAGGCTCCCAGTTGGTAACCCCGATGGTGCGCGTGCTGGGCATCTCCAAGGCAGAGGCCACCAAGCGGGCCATGAAGCTGCTCGCCGACGTTGGAATTCTGAACCCGGACCGGACGTTCAAGGCCTACCCGCACGAAGTCTCCGGTGGCATGGCCCAGCGCGTCCTCATTGCCGGCGCCATCAGCTGTGAGCCTGACCTGATCATTGCGGACGAGCCCACCACGGCCCTGGACGTCACTGTCCAGGCGGATGTCCTGGACCTCATCCGCGATCTGCAGCGCAGGCTTAACGTTGGCGTCATCCTGGTGACGCACAACTTCGGTGTTGTCTCGGACCTCTGCGACCGCGTGGTGGTCATGCAGAACGGCCGCCTGGTCGAAGAGGGAACGGTGCGCGATATCCTGCGCAATCCGTCCGACCCCTACACACAGAAACTCCTGGGCTCCATGCTGGAGGGCAAGGAACCCCTGACTATGCTCGTCAAATCGGGCACGGAGGCAGCACAGTGAGCACAGCCCAGAACCGCCGGGGAGCGGCAAAGCCGGCGCAGAACACCGACGGCAACCTGCTGACAGTGGACTCACTTGTGGTTGAGTACCCGAGCAAGAAGTTCCGGGCCAAGCCTTTCCGTGCCCTGACGGACATCAACATTTCCATCAAGCCCGGGGAGACCCTGGGACTGGTGGGGGAGTCCGGCTCGGGCAAGACGACGCTGGGCCGGGCCGTGCTGGGGCTTGCTCCGGTTACCGAAGGCGTCATCACCTTTGATGGCAAGGACATCAGCCACGCCAACCGCAAGGAACGCCGGGCACTCAGCCGTGATCTGCAGGTTGTCTTCCAGGACCCCTACACCTCCCTGAACCCTTCCCTGGAGATCGGCGATATCCTCGCTGAACCCCTGGGGGTCCAGGGCATGGAGCAGGCAGCGGCAAAGAAGCGTGTTAAGGAACTGCTCGACCAGGTGGGCCTGCCTGCAGACGCCATCACCCGTCTGCCGCGCGAGTTCAGCGGTGGCCAGCGCCAACGCGTGGCCATTGCCCGGGCCCTGGCCCTCTCACCGAAGCTGATTGTCTGCGATGAGCCGGTCAGTGCGCTGGACCTCTCCACCCAGGCCGTGGTGCTGGATCTCTTCCTGCAGATCCAGAAGGACACCGGCGTCTCCTACTTGTTTGTCTCCCACGACCTGGACGTGGTCCGTCACATCAGCCACCGTGTGGCCGTGATGTACCGTGGAGAAATCGTGGAGCAGGGGCCGGCTGAGGTTGTCACCCGCAGCCCCGAACACCCCTACACCCAGCGGCTGCTCCTTGCTTCACCGGTCCCGGACCCGGACCGCCAGGAGAAGCGCCGCGCCGACCGCCACCGCCTGCTCGAAGAGCAGCGGCAGATGGCTGAACAGGCCGGCGTTCCCGCCTAGGGCCCGCGCCTGGACTAATTCAACAGCAAAAACAACGGAGGAATTATCGTGGCCAAAATTGGCGTACAGGCAATGATGCTGAGGGACAGTTTCGCCGAAATCGGGGCGTTCGAAACGCTCCGTAAGGTCAGCAGCATCGGCTACAATGCTGTCGAGATCTCCCAGATCCCGATGACGCCGGAAAACGTCGCTGAACTGGACCGGTCCCGCAGCGAACTGGGCATGGACATTGCGGCTTTGTCCGTGGCCATGGAGACCCCCAAGGGCCGGCCCGGCGATTCGCTGGCGGAACACTTCGACAAGATCGTGGACGACGCCAAGAAGCTGGACTCGAAGCTGCTGCGCATCGGGATGCTGCCCTTTCCTGCCATGAAGTCGATTGGCGCCGTCATTGACTTCGCCAAGCAGGCAAACGAATACGCCGAACGGCTGCAGGAGCAGGGCCTGAGCCTGTATTACCACAACCACCACATCGAGTTCGCGAAGTTCGACGGCGAGTACATGCTGGACATTATCGCTGAGAACTCCCCGGCCATGGGCATGGAAATCGATGTGCACTGGGTACAGCGCGGCGGCCTGGACCCGGTCCGCACCCTGGAAAAGTACGCCGGCCGCACGGCCATGGTCCACCTGAAGGACTACCGGATCGGGACGCTGCCGGAAGAGGCATTCGGTCTGCTGGACAGTGGGGACTTCGTGGGCTTCATGCGGGAATTCAAGGACGTGGTCCAGTTCGCTGAAGTGGGCGAAGGCAACCTGGACTTCGCGTCCATCATCCCGGCAGCGCAGGCTGCGGGGGCCGGGTACCTCCTGGTGGAGCAGGACGAGCTCTACGGCCGGACGGTCTGGGAAGCGCTGCAGACCTCCTACGACAACCTGGTTGCCCTGGGCCAGTCCGAGCTCTTTTAGAAACTTCCAAGACTCAGCACAGAATACGGAGATTCATTCATGAGCAAGAAAGTACGCCTCGGCATTATCGGCCTGGGCCAGCAGGGCGGCGCCTACGCAAAGTTCATCACGGACGGGCAGGTTCCCAACATGGAAATCGGCGCCATCTGCGACATCGATCCGGCCAAGAAGGAAGTTGCCTCGGCCACATACCCGGACGTCCCCTTCTATGACGAGTACATCGCCATGCTGGAAAGCGGCGACGTCGACGCCGTAGTGACCTGTGTACCGCACTTCCTGCACCCTGAAATGGGCATCGAAACCCTCAAGCGCAACATCCACGCCCTGGTGGAGAAGCCGGCAGGCGTCTACACCAAGCAGGTTAAGGAACTGAACGAGTTTGCTGCCAGCAAGCCGGAGCTTTCCTTTGGCATCATGTTCAACCAGCGCAACAACCCGCTGTATAAGAAGCTCAAAGAGGTCGTCGAAAATGGCGAGATCGGCAAGATCCGCCGCAGCAACTGGATCATCACCAACTGGTGGCGTCCGCAGGGCTACTACAACTCCAGCGAATGGCGCGCAACCTGGGGCGGCGAGGGCGGCGGCGTCCTGGTTAATCAGGCACCACACCAGCTGGACCTGTGGCAGTGGATCTGCGGCGTGCCGAAGTCCGTCTACTCCAAGGTTGCCTTCGGCTTCCGCCGCGACATCGCCGTTGAAGACGAAGTGACTGCTGTGGTGGACTACGGCGACGGTGTCACCGGCGTCTTCGTCACCGCCACCCACGATCTGATCGGGACCGATCGCTTCGAAATCCTGGGCGACCAGGGCAAGATCGTCGTCGAAGGCAGCAAGACCGCCACGGTCACCCGTCTGCACAAGCCCGAGCGCGAGCTCAGCGACGGCATGGACATGGACGATGTCCGCAAGCTCTTTATGGGCGAGCTCAACCCGGAGGAGTACTACACCACCGAGGTCATTGAGTTCGAGTCCGCCTGGGGTGCCCAGCACTCCGGCGTGCTGGAGAACTTCGCCGCCAACATCCTGGATGGCACCCCGCTGCTCGCTCCGGGCTCGGACGGCATCAATGGCGTGCGCCTGGCCAACGCCATCCACCTTTCCGCCTGGACCGGCAAGGAAGTTGGGCTGGACTTCGATGAGGACGAGTTCCTCGCGGAGCTGAACAAGCGCATCTCCGAAGAGGGCAAGTTCCCGCAGCGCGCCTAACCTCCTGAATAAGTAGCCGTACTGCGTCGCAGCTGTGGCCGTTTTGGACCTCAAAACGGCCACAGCTGCACGCGTGGTTAAGCGCTTTCATCGCTAAGATGGGCCAGTGACTGAACCCAAAACGCCGGATGCTGCCCCGCCTGCCGGTCCGTCCAAGAAACATGGCCGGGATGGAAAATCCAGCGCCACCATCTACGACGTCGCCAGGGTTGCAGGCGTCAACGCGTCCACGGTTTCCCGGGCGCTCAGCAAGCCCGGCCGGGTCAGCCCCAAAACCCAGAAGCTCATCGAGGATGCCGCCGCTGAGCTGAACTACCAGGTGAATCCGTTCGCCCGGGCGCTGCCCACCGGCAAGACCAACACCTTCGGCCTGATCGTCGCGGACATCACCAACCCGACCTTCTTCGACATCATCCGCGGTGCCCAGACCACCGCGACTGACCGCGATTACACCCTGGTGCTCGCCGAATCGGCGGAGTCCCCGGCAACCGAACTGATTGCGGCCCGCCGGCTGATGGCCACAGTGGACGGACTCATTCTGGCCAGCCCCCGCATGGACGACGACAACATCCGCGCCCTCGCCCGGGACAAACCCGTGGTGGTCATCAACCGGGAAGTTGAGGGCGTGCCGTGCGTTGTTCCGGACGTCCACAAGGGGATCAGCGAGGCGGTCCGCAGCCTGGCCGCCAACGGGCACCAGAAGGTTGCGTACGTGGCCGGCCCGCCGGAATCGTGGATGTCGGAACGCCGCTGGGAGGGTGTGCAGGCAGCCTGCGACTGGGCCCGGCTCGAGTCCGTGCGGCTCGAATCGAGCAAGCCAACGGTCGACGGCGGCCGCCAGACGGCGCGTGAAGTCCGCGCCAGCGGTGCCACCGCGGTGCTGACCTATAACGACCTCCTTGCCATTGGACTGATGCGGGAGCTCCAGGCAGCCGGCATTGCGGTGCCTGACCAGATCAGCATCGTTGGCTTTGATGACATCTTCGGTGCGGACTTCACGACGCCGCCGCTCACCACGGTGCGTTCACCGCTGGGGGAGTGCGGCGCGGGGGCCGCAACACGCCTCCTGGACCTCCTGCACGGGCGGGGCGAACCGGCCGGCACGCTGAGCGTGGAGACCGAGCTGGTGCTGCGCGGTTCCAGCGGCCGGACTGTGCCCGTGCGGTAGGTCCGGGGCGGCCAATCCGGGAACTTGGCAATTTATGGCAACCGGTTGACAAAACTAGGGGCCAAGCCGGATTATTGACCTATGTCACAGTCGATTGCTGCCAACCCAGACAGGCTCCTGCCCGCCGATCCAGGAACGCGCAGCATTGCGCGCGACCTCCTGCAGCGTGTTCAGGACCTCCCCATCATCTCTCCCCACGGGCACGTTGACGCTGCTGTCATCGAGCACAACACGCCTTTTCCTGATCCGGCAGCGTTGCTGGTCAGCCCGGACCACTACGTCACCCGCCTGATCCATGCCAATGGCGTGACGCTGGACAAGCTGCGCGCTGGCGGCGCCACCACGCCCGAGTCGCGTGACATCTGGCGAACTTTCGTGGAGGCATGGCCCCTCTTCGAGGGCACCGCATCCGGCTACTGGCTGCGCACCCAGTTCGACAACGTCTTCAAGCTCGGCGCAGACCTCGGTGAGATGTCCGCGGACACCAGCTACGACGCCATTGCGGCCAAGCTCGTTGAACCAGGCTTCCGTCCGCGCCAGCTCTTCAAGGACTTCAACATCGAGGTCCTGGCCACCACGGACGATCCCCTGGACAACCTCGCCAGCCACAAGGAAATCGCCGAGGATCCCACCTTTGGCGGCCGGGTCCTGCCGACCTTCCGACCGGACCAGTACCTGAACATTGCGCACCCCACCTGGAGCGCCAACGTGGACCGGCTGATCGGCGCCGCCGGTGACGGTGCCACCGGCTACGCCGCCTACATCACTGCACTGGAGAACCGCCGCCGCTACTTCGTGGAGCACGGCGCAGTCTCGGCAGACCACGGCGTGGCCACGCCGGCGACGCTGAAACTTGACCGCGCCGAAGCGGAGAGGCTCTTCGAACTCGCCCGCGCAGGCAAGGCAACGGCCGAGGACCGCAACACCTTCGAAGCGCACATGATGTACCAGATGGGCCGTATGTCGGTGGAGGACGGGCTGGTCATGACCATCCACCCGGGCTCGTTCCGCAACCACCACACACCCACGTTCGAGGCCTTCGGCGCCGACACCGGCCACGACATTCCGTTCGCCGTGAGTTACACCGAGGGTGTCCGCGCCCTGCTGCAGGACTTCGGCACGGCCAAGGACTTCCACCTGGTGCTCTTCACTATGGACGAAACCGTGTTCTCCCGCGAACTGGCACCGCTGGCCGGCTTCTACCCGTCGGTCTACCTTGGTGCGCCCTGGTGGTTCCTGGACGCCCCGGATGCGATGCTGCGGTTCCGTTCCGCCGTCACAGAGACCACCGGGTTCTCCCGCTCCTCGGGCTTCATCGACGACACCCGCGCCTTCTGCTCCATCCCTGCCCGCCACGACGCCTCCCGCCGGATCGAGGCCTCCTTCCTGGCCCGCATGGTGGCCGAGCACCGTGTCAGTGAAGAACGCGCCCATGAACTCATCGTGGATATCGTCGATTCGTCCCCACGAAGGGTTTTCAAACTGTGACCACCGAAAAGACAAGCGCCGTACAGACCGACTCAGGCTCTGCTTCCGAAGCGCTTCCGCAGCTCAACCGAACCCTGCACGCGGCCGCCAAGCCGCCGGTCCGGATCGTCCACCTCGGACTCGGCGCCTTCCACCGTTCACACCAGGCCTGGTTCACCAGCCACGCCAGTGACGCTGCGGAGTGGGGCATTGCGGCTTTCACCGGACGCCGCCCGGACGCAGCCCTGGCGCTTGCCGAGCAGGACGGACTCTTCACCGTCGTGGAACGCGCTGACGGCGGCGACTCGTTCGCCGTCGTCGGAAGCATTGTTGAAGCAGTGGACGGCGCGGACGTGCAGCGGCTCGCGGAGCTCGTGGCAGCGCCCGCTACCGCCATCGTCACGCTGACGGTCACCGAAGCTGCGTACCGGCTCGGTGCCGACGGGCAGCTGGATACGAACGCGTCCGACGTCGCCGCGGACCTCGCGCTGCTGGCTTCCGGCAGCGGCAACCCGTCGACGCCGCTGGGCCGGCTGGTTTTTGCCCTCGCCGCCCGGCGGGCTGCTGGGGCCGGACCGATCGCCGTGGTCTGCTGCGACAACCTCGCCAACAACGGCACTGTGGCACGCAACGCCGTGACCGGGCTGGCCGCTGCCTGGGATGCGGACCTCGCAGCCTGGGTTGAGGCCAATGCCAGCTTTGTCAGCACCTCCGTGGACCGCATCACGCCGCGCACCACGGAAGCGGACATTGCCGCCGTGGAGGCTGCCTGCGGCTACCGGGACAACTCGCCGGTAGTAGCCGAACCATTCACCAACTGGGTGCTCAGCGGCGACTTCCCCGCGGGACGTCCGCGCTGGGAAGATGCCGGCGCTGTGTTCGTGGACCACATCGAGCCTTTCGAGAACCGCAAGCTGTGGCTCCTGAACGGCGCGCACTCCCTGCTGGCCTACGCCGGCCAGCTCCGCGGACGCACAACGGTGGCGGAAGCCCTCGCGGACCCGGAATGCCGCACAGCCGTGGAAAGCTTTTGGGACGAGGCGGAAGCCAACCTGACCGGTGCGGCTGCCAGCGGCGCTGACCTTCAGATCCCGGCATACCGTGAAGCCTTGCTGGCCCGTTTCAGCAACGCACGCATCGCCCACCACCTGGCCCAGATCGCCATGGACGGCAGCACCAAACTGCGCATGCGCGCCGTACCGGTCCTGCTCGCCGAACGAGCCCAGGGCAGGTCCGGGGTTGCTGCTGCGCGGATGATCGCCGCCTGGATTAATTTCAGTGCGTCCGCCGAGACGTTCCATGATCCGCTCGCAGCCGAGGTGTCCGAAGCCAACAAGCTCGAAGGCACAGAGCGGGTGCGGACAGTGCTGGCCCTGGTTGATCCGGCCGTTGCAGCCGACGACGCAGTGGTGGACCTGGTGGCCGGGCTGCTGGGAACTTCCACGACAGGCGCCTAGGCTCACCCTGGGCGCGACGTTCAGAACGGCACTTGTCTCAGTAGCACTGCCCGGTCCAGCCTTGGACTGGGCAGTGCTATTTGCATGAGCTGCAGATTCATGGACTTCAACAGAAATTCATGGCAACCGCTTGCCATTTTATTGCCAAGTGACTAGGATTACAGGCAACGAGTTACACCCTGGGGTACGCCCGCCAGACGCGGATTTCGCCGGTTTCGGGCCTAGCCAAAGATTCGCCGCTGCATAGCATTTCAATATTTCGCCGGCCTCCAAGGCGGCAAGGGTGAAGGAGCCCAATCATGAAAAAGCTAAACAAGCTCAGCATCATCGGCTATGGCGCTGGCGATGCCGCCAACAATCTCGCTTTCACTACCGCCACGATGTTCCTGCTGGTGTATTACACGGACGTCGCCGGCATCTCCGCGGCGGCCGCCGGAACCCTGTTGCTCGTGGTCAGGTTGTTCGACGCCTTCGCCGACGTTTTCGCCGGACGCATGGTGGACCGCGCGTACAGCAAGCGCTTCGGTAAGTTTCGTCCCTTCATCATGTTCGGCTCCATTCCCCTGCTCCTGCTGAGCGTGGCCGTGTTCTCCGTTCCGCAGCTCGGCGAATCCGGGATGCTGCTGTACGCCTATGTCACCTACGCCGCCCTTGGCCTGGCCTACAGCCTCGTGAACATACCGTACGGCTCGCTGGCCGGCGCCATGACGCAGGACCCGGGCGAGCGTGCCAAGCTTGGCTCGGCCCGCCTTGTGGGCGCCCTGACTGTGAGCTCCGCCTTGGGTATTTTCGTCGCCCCGCTGATCAAACCCGGTGCGGACCTCCAGCAGACGTTCACTACCATCACCCTGATCTTTGTGGTTATCGGAACGGCCCTCTACTTCTTCACGGCACTGACGGCCAAGGAACGCGTGCACCGCGCAGTCCCCAAAGTGACGATGAAGCAGAGCCTTGAAACACTTAAGACCAACAAGCCCCTGATGATGCTGTGCCTGAGTTCCTTCTTTTTCCTCACCGGCTATCTGGCCCTGACCTCGGTGCAGCTGTACTACCTGCGTGATGTCCTCGGCCGCTTGGACCTCTACCCGGTACTCTCCATCATCCAGCTCGCTTTGACGTTTGTGCTCGCGGCTTTTATGTCCCGCCTGGTCCGCACCGTAGGCAAGAAGAACGTCTACATCTACTCCTCGCTGGGGACAGTCATCGGCGGCGTAATAATTTTCTTCACCCCGGCCAGCCAGGTGTGGATCGGTTTTTCCGGCCTCGTCATCAGCCTGATCGGCGTCCTCGCCGTCAACATCGGGGTGTGGGCACTGGAAGCGGACACCGTGGAGTACGGCGAATGGAAAACCGGTGTCCGCACCGAGGGCATCACCTACGCGCTGTTCTCCTTCACGCGTAAATCAGGCCAGGCAGTGGGCGGCGCGCTTGCCGCCTTCGCCCTCGCTCTTGGCGGCTACAAGTCGGGCGGCGGTGCCCAGACTCCTGACGCCATTTTCGGCATCCAGGTGGCAGCCGGCGCACTCCCCGCCGTCATGGTGATTATTGCGGTATTGGTCATGTCCAAGTACAAGTTGACTGATGCCACGCACGCGGAGATCCTCAAGGAAATCCAGGCCCGCCGGACCAAGACGGCCTACGCAGGCCCGGTAGAGGCCAACACCGCCGACGGCACCACCTCCACTGACGGCACTACCCTCGCTGCCAGCGCCAGCACCTCCGCTGGCCTCAGCGCGCCTGCTGAAGCCCGCAACCCCGCAGGCCAATAATTCAAAGCACCACTACCTGACCTGAAGTCCCCCGAAAGGATCTGCCGTGAAAATCATTGCCGCTGAAGTGTTCGTGACGAGCCCGTCCCGTAACTTCGTGACCCTGCGCATCACAACGGACGATGGGGTCACCGGCATCGGTGACGCCACGCTTAATGGCCGCGAACTGGCTGTCGCCGCATACCTCAAAGAGCATGTTGCACAGCTTCTGATCGGCAAGGATCCGCACAAGATCGAGGACACCTGGCAGTTCCTGTACCGCAGCTCATACTGGCGTCGCGGCCCGGTCACCATGGCGGCCATCGCCGCCGTCGACATGGCACTGTGGGACATCAAGGGCAAGATGGCCGGCATGCCGGTCTACCAGCTTCTGGGCGGTGCTTCACGCAACGGCCTGCGCGCCTACGGCCACGCTTCCGGCGCGGACATCGAGTCGCTGTTCGATTCCGTCCGCGAGCACCTGGAACTGGGCTACAAGTCAGTCCGCATTCAGACAGCTGTTCCGGGCATCAAGGCCGTTTACGGCGTGGCTGCCCAGGCCCAGGCCTCGGGCGAGCGTTACGACTACGAACCCGCCGGCCGCGGCGCGTTCCCTGTGGAGGAGGACTGGGATACCCGCGCCTACCTGCGCCACCTGCCCACCGTCTTCGAAGCCGTGCGCAACGAGTTCGGTCCCGAACTGCCGCTGCTGCACGACGGCCACCACCGCATGACCCCCATCCAGGCGGCCAAGCTCGGCAAGGCGCTGGAACCGTACGACCTCTTCTGGCTTGAGGACTGCACCCCGGCCGAAAACCAGGAAGCCCTGCGTCTGGTCCGCCAGCACACCACCACCCCGCTGGCCATCGGTGAAATCTTCAACACTGTGTACGACTACCAGACCATCATCAAGGAACAGCTGATCGACTACGTGCGCGCAGCCTCCACCCACTTCGGCGGCATCTCCCCGCTGAAGAAGGTCATGGACTTCGCCGCCCAGTACCAGATCAAGTCCGGCTTCCACGGCCCCACCGACATCTCCCCGGTGGGCTTCGCGGCCCAGCTGCACGTGGGCCTGGCCATCCACAACTATGGCATCCAGGAATACATGCAGCACTCCGACAAGACCAACGAGGTCTTCGAGCAGTCCATGACGTTCGTAGACGGCTACCTGCACCCGGGCGACAAGCCTGGCATCGGCGTCGAGTTCAACGAAGAAGCCGCGGCTGCCTACCCGTACCAGCAGGCTTACCTGCCGTACAACCGCCTTGTTGATGGAACGGTGCACGACTGGTGATCACCAACCAAACAGACTCCTCCACCAAGGGCCGGCCCGGGCCGCGCGTCATGGTCATGGGCGTCTCGGGCTGCGGCAAGACCACCATCGGTGACCTTGTGGCCCGCGAACTTGGCGTGCCGTTCCTCGACGGCGACTCCCTGCACCCGGTGGAGAACGTCGCCAAAATGGCCGCCGGCCTGCCGCTGACCGACGAGGACCGCTGGCCGTGGCTCGCCACGGTTGGTTCGGAACTTGCTGCCGCCGGCAACGGCGGCCTGGTCCTTGCCTGCTCGGCGCTTCGCCGCAGCTACCGGGACGCCATCCGAGCCAAGGCGCCGGACACCGTGTTCCTGCACCTGCACGGCAGCAAGGAAGTACTCGGATCGCGGCTGGAAGGCCGTTCGGGGCACTTCATGCCGGCAGCCCTGCTCGAATCGCAGCTGGCCACCCTCGAACCGCTGGAAGCGGATGAGACAGGCATCGTGGTGGACATCGCTGGCCCAGTGGCCCAGGTGATGATCGACGCGTTGGCGGGAATTTCCGCTGCCGCCAGGGCCGCCGCCGGAAGCTCCGCCGCCGCGACCGCCGCCGCGACGTCTGCAAGTGACGCCTCCGGTGCCGCCGGCACCCAGGGCCGCCAGTTCGACGTCGACCTCAAGGCCGCGCCGTTCAACCTCGATGACGCAGCGGTTGACTGGGTGAATTCCACCCTGGAATCGATGACGCTTGAGGAAAAGATCGGCCAGCTTTTCATCAACCACAACAACGATTACTCCCCGGAGTATCTCGACGGCGTGCTGGAGACGTACCACGTGGGCGGCATGCGCTACCGGCCGGGCCCCTCGGGCGCCGTCCAGGAGCACATCCGCTACGCGCAGTCGAAGTCCAAGGTGCCGCTGCTGGTGGCGTCCAACCCGGAAATGGGCGGCGCCGGAAGCTGCGACGACGGCACGTTTGTCTCCACGCACCTGCAGGCAGGATCGCACCCCGACAAGTCCATCGCACGCCAGATGGGCCAGGTGGCCGGCATCGAGACTGCAGCCCTGGGCTGTAACTGGGCCTTCGCCCCGATCGTGGACATCCACTACAACTGGCGGAACACGGTCATCTCCACCCGGTCCTTCGGTAACACGCCGGAAATCGTGGTGGAGCGTGCCAAGGAATACTTCGACGGCATCAGCGAGTCACCCACTGCCTGCGCCATGAAGCACTTCCCGGGTGACGGTGTGGACGAGCGCGACCAGCACGTGGTCACGTCCTACAACACCTTCGGCTACGACGAGTGGAACCGGACCTACGGCCACGTGTACCGCGAAATGATCGGGCACGGCGTGCAGTCGATCATGATCGGGCACATCGGCGCCCCGGAGCTTTCCCGGCATTTCCGTCCGGGCCTGGCGGACAAGGACGTCCTTCCCGCCACGCTGGCACCGGAACTGCTGCAGGACCTGCTCCGCGGCGAGCTCGGCTTCAACGGGCTGATCCTCACGGACGCCTCGCAGATGATCGGGCTCACCCAGGCCATGAAGCGCAAGGACCTGGTCCCTGCCACCATCGCGGCCGGCTGCGATATGTTCCTGTTCTTCCGCAACCCGGCCGAGGACTTCGGCTACATGCTGGACGGCTACAAGTCCGGCATCATCACCGCGCAGCGCCTGCACGACGCGCTGCGCCGTATCCTGGCGCTGAAGGCCTCGCTGGGACTGCACCGCAAGGAACGCAGTGAGCTGGTTCCGCCGGCGGAGGACCTGGCCAAGATTGGCAGCGCGGAGCACCGTGCCGTTGCCGCCGAGGTTGCGGACAAGACGGTCACCCTGGTCAAGGACACCGCCAACAACCTGCCCATCAGGCCGGAAACGCACAAGCGGATCCGCCTGTACGGCATCTCCGGCGGCTCGGACTTCACCCGGGCGGACCCGCTCGCCTACCTTGACAAGGTCAAGGACGAGCTGGAAAGGGCCGGCTTCGAGGTGCACGTGTTCAAGACGGCCGCCCAGCGCGAAGCTGCGGGGGAGACTGGCATCAACTTCATGTCCGTCATCTCGGAGGAAGCCACCGGCGACTACGCGGACAAGTACGACGCCGCGTTTGTCTTCGCCAACGTCAAGGGCTTTGCCCAGGAAGCGGCCATCCGGATCAAGTGGTCCACTCCCATGGCGGCGGAAATCCCGTGGTATGTCACCGAGGTTCCCACGGTGCTGGTGTCGCTGAACCAGCCCAACCACCTCATTGACGTGCCGATGGTCAAGACCGCCATCCACACGCACGCCGATTCCGTGGAGGCCATCCGGGCCACCATCGAGAAGATCATGGGCAAGTCGGAGTTCCAGGGGACGTTCAACGACAACGTCTTCTGCGATTCCTTCGACACGAGGCTCTAGCCCGGTACCTAGGACGCGCAAACCGCCTCTGGACGCGCAAACGGCGTGGGGATATCCGAATTCGGGTGTCCCCACGCCGTTTCTGCGTCGCCCGGCCGTTGCCGTGTCCCGGGAGCCAGTTCCGGCGTAGCGTTGGTCCATGGAGCGAACGGGGTGTGCTGTTGCCGGCGGAGGGCCGGCAGGCATGATGCTTGGACTGCTGCTGGCCCGGGCTGGCGTGCAGGTCACCGTCCTCGAAAAACACAGCGACTTCCTGCGGGATTTCCGCGGCGACACCGTGCACGCATCCACCATCCGGCTGCTTGACGAACTGGGACTGGGCGATGGATTCCGCCAGCTTCCGCAGAGCCGGCTGGATACCGTTGCCCTCCCCATCCCGGGCGCCGGCCTGATCACCTTCGGCGATTTCGAGTCCTTGAAGCCCCCGTACAACTACATTGCCATGATGCCGCAGTGGGACTTCCTGAACTTCCTGGCCACCGAGGCCGCGCGCGAACCCACGTTCACGCTCCGCATGGAACATGCGGTCACATCTTTAATGTTCGACGGCGGTCGCGTCGCCGGCGTCCGCTACAGGACGCCTGCCGGCAGTGAAGGCGAACTCCGCGCGGACCTCGTGGTGGCCACCGACGGACGCCATTCCGTGCTGCGCCGGGCCGCCGGACTGCAGCCGAAGGACTACCCGGTCCCGTTCGACACGTGGTGGTTCAGGCTTCCGCGCCATGCTTCCGAAAAGGGGGCGGTGGCGGGCATTGTTCCGGCGTTCCGGGACCGGGAAGCCATGATTGCCCTGTTCCGTGACGACTACTACCAGATGGGGTATCTCGGCCCGAAGGGCGAGGATGCCCGGATCCGGGCTGAGGGAGTGGAACGGTTCAGGGAGCGGGTTGCCGGGCTGCGTCCTGACCTTGCTGACCGCGTGGATTCGATCCGGTCGATCGAGGACCTCCACTGGCTGGATGTGCGGCTGGACCGGCTGCGGCGCTGGTACGTGGACGGTCTGTTATGCCTCGGCGATGCTGCCCACGCCATGTCCCCGGTGGGCGGCGTGGGCATCAACCTGGCCATCCAGGATGCCGTGGCCGCAGCGGCCCGGCTGGCTAGGCCACTTCTCCGGGGGCAGTTGAGCGTGACGGATCTCGCCGCTGTGGAACGGAGGCGCAGGATGCCCACCGTTGTTATCCAGACGGTGCAGCGAATCCTGCACCGGGCAGTATTCGTACCGTTGTTCGCCGGACGGCGGACCGGGGTGCCGCCGGCCCTGCTATTTGTGCTCCGGCATGCCCCTATGGTGCGGCGGCTGATGCCGCGGCTCATCGCGTTCGGGCCCCGGCCGGAACATGCCCCGTCCTTCGCCCGCCGGGTTCCGCCGCGATCCCCTGTGGAAGCAGCGAAGACGCTCAGGCGGGCGCGCCGTCACCAACCCGGGAACCACTAAACTTGAACCCATGACTTCTCCCAGTGACCTTGCAGCCGACGCCGCTGCCGCACGTGCCCGCCTGCTGGAACTGATCAAGGAACTCGCCGTGGTCCGCGGCAAGGTCATCCTTTCCAGCGGTGCCGAGGCCGACTACTACATCGACCTGCGCCGCATCACGCTGCACCATGAGGCTTCCAAGCTGGTGGGCCAGGTCATGCTGGCACTGGCGGACGACGCCGGGATCGACTTTGAGTGCGCCGGTGGCCTGACCATGGGTGCTGATCCCGTGGGCACCGCGTTGATGCACGCTGCGGTGGACGCCGGCCGGCCGGTTGATGCTTTTGTGGTCCGTAAGGCGCAGAAGTCCTACGGCATGGGCCGACAGGTTGAAGGGCCCACTGTTGAGGGCCGCAAGGTGCTGGTGCTGGAGGACACGTCCACCACCGGTGGCTCCGCGCTGACTGCCGTTGAGGGAGTCCGCAAGGCCGGCGGCAAGGTGGTGGCTGTGGCCGTCATTGTGGACCGGGACACCGGCGCCAAGGAAAAGATCGAAGCCGAGACTGGCGTTCCCTACCTGTTCGCTTTCGGCAAGGATGAACTGGGCCTTTACTAGCAGGCCAGGCTTCGGAGCAACGGGCCATATCATATTCACAGGCCTTTTCGCACCAAATGGAGAACGCGCACTATGCCCGCATCGGAATCACCCTTCAACACCACCGAACAGGTCCAGAACCTCATCCTGGACAGTGCGGACTTTGAGCATTTCCTCAACGAGCTGGCCCGCTTTTCGGCGCACCAGATGGCAGACGAAGGTGATGACGCCCTGTGCGGCATCACTCTCCTCCGCGACCGCAAGGCTGCCACCATCGGCTGGAGCAGCGACGATGCGCGCAAAGTGGACGAAATCCAATACTCGCTGTCGCAGGGCCCCTGCCTGACGGCGGCCGAGGAGCAGCGCGAAGTGAATGTGCCAGACCTTTTCGAGGAGGGCCGGTGGGGTCCGGTCTACGCCGATGCCGTGGCGTCCCACGGGCTGCGTTCGGTACTTTCGCTGCCCTTTAACCTTCAGGGTGAGGCCCGGGCTGCCCTGAACCTATATGCGGATGTGCCGAATAAATTCGACGAACGTGCCGTGGCGAAAGCCAGGGGCTTTACCAGGGAGATCTCCCAGGCCCTGCGGTTGGCTGTCAGGTCCGCCCTCCACAGCGACAACGCCACCAATCTCCGGGCCACCTTGGAGTCCCGCACCACCATCGATATTGCGATTGGAGTTGTGATGGCACAAAACCGGTGCAGCCAGGACGCAGCGGTGCAGATCCTGACTGACGCCTCAAGCAACAGCAACACCAAACTGCGCGATATCGCCACGGCCTTGGTGGACTCCGTTGGCGGGTCCGGTACCCGCACCCACTATCAACAGCCCTGCCAGGCCCAAGCGGGCTGACGCCTGTCCCGCGCGCTTTGGTTGGGCTTGTTTGTGCCGGGCACCTCCGGACGCTAAGCTTGCTGAGGTTGAGCCGTCGGCCATAGAAACCCCCTTATTTGGAGTACCTATGGACCATTCTTTTGACGCCGTCACCAGTTTAGACGCCACCACCAGCCGTGACGATCTTGCAACCACCGTCCGGATTGACGTCCTCGGGAGCCTCAACCAGACGTCGCGCCCTTCCCTGGTCCACATGATTCATGAGCTTCGCAGCACGGGAATCCAGTCCCATGTCAGCGTGGACCTCTCCCGGGCCGCCCTGGTGGAATCGACGGCGCTGGCCGGTCTCCGCAAGGACTTGAACGCCATGGAGGATACGCCCGGAACGGCCGGAGGCGGCGTCTCCTTGATGCTCACCGGGGAAACGGCCGCCCAGCACCCCGGGGACCCCGTCAGCGCCGGGCCACCCGAGATCTCTGACGTGCTTGACGCCGAAGCCGCGGCCACGTTCCAGACAGGCAGCCAAGGGGTCAGCGAGCCGTCTTTCGTGGCGCTGCCCGCCGTGCCCCTGATGGAATACTCCGACGACGAGCTTTTCGCGGCCAGCGACGCAGTCTTTTCGCTTCTTGACGATCCCGGGACGGTTGGCGGCTCGGACCTGCTTGGCCGGTACAACGACATCGGTCAGGAAATTGTCCGGCGGTTCCCGCTCAGTGGGCTTTCTGACTCAGCAAGGGAGCAGCAGGCCACAAGCTGACGCAGCCTGGCTTCGCCCGGCCGCTCCAGCCGAGGGCAGCCAGCAGGGTTGCAGTGGCGGCGTCTCCTATGGCTACGGTAGAGACGTGCCGTACAGGGAGGAAGCAGAACCGCTGGACCAGCCCGGAACCCACCAAGCCCGGCTGCTTGCCGACGCCGCTGCCCTCAAGCGATTCTCCCGCCGCGGGTTCCTGGCCGGCGCGGGTGCCTCCACCGTGTTGGCCGCTGACATGCTCTTCACGCGCCGCGTCCAGGCGGAGCGGCGGGTCAACAGGATCCTGCAGGTTCCGGATGACTTCGCTGACGCCTACTACCCGAATGCCAGCTGGTTCCTCTTCCCGGGCTACAAGACCAGCTGGGAAGAGGCGCAGTGGATCCTGAACGCTCTGCGCGGTGCGCTGAACAAGCGCGGCCAACTCGCCGCCGTCGGGTATTCCAACCAGGGGCTGGACATCGACCAGGTGGTAACCGCCGTCATCGAGCACGTCCGCGCAAAAAAGCTCACCAAGCTCTACTTCTACGGCCACAGCTTCGGCGGCATGGTGGCCACCCAGGTGGCCGCGCGGCTCCGGGAACTCCACGGTGTGGAGGTGGAGTTCATCCTGCTGGACTCCAGCCCCTTCAGCCGGAGCGACGTGCTGGACGAGAGCTGGTTCGACGGCGTGGTGTTCCTCTACGAGCGCGGCTTCCGGGTTCCCTCGGTGCTGCGGGGCAGCTACGAGTTGGGGGAGCGCGTGGTCCACAAGGACGAGCGGACCTGGCGCCAGATCCTCGACCAGACCATGGAGCAGCTGTCACCGATCGCGCCGTCCAGTGTGCTGGTCCAGTCCGAATCCGCCTACATCTACCACTTTGACGGAAACCGTTTTGTCGACCAGCTTGGCAGCACGAGGATGGCGTACATCGGCAACCCCAAAGACCGCACGGTCCAGTACCAGACGGCCCGGGACGCGTGGGCGGCCGCGTTCGCGCCACACATGGTTTCCATGGATCTGCAAACGGACGGTGCCCTGCCGGCGCACGCGAGCCCGGGCTGGAGTCCGCTCGTTTACCGGCCCATCGTGGAGGGCCTGATGGACGACTTTTTCCCGCTGCCCCGCGGTGGATCGAAGGTCAGCGTCTTCTAGATCTGGTTCTTCAGATCCGCCACGGAGTTCAGCACCTGGTTGGGCCGGAACGGGAAGGCGGCTATGTCCTCGCGCTGGGTGATGCCGGTGAGTACCAGGACCGTGTGCAGGCCTGCCTCCATCCCGGCAACGATGTCCGTGTCCATCCGGTCCCCGATCATGGCGGTGGTTTCGGAGTGCGCGTCGATCTGATTCATGGCAGAACGGAACATCATGGGATTCGGTTTGCCTACGATGTACGGTTCCCGGCCGGTGGCTTTCGTGATCAGAGCCGCGATGGCACCCGTGGCGGGCATGGGCCCGTCCTTGGACGGCCCGGTGGCGTCCGGGTTGGTGGCGATGAAGCGGGCCCCGGCCAGGATCAGCCGGATGGCCATGGTGATGGCCTCAAACGAGTAGGTGCGGGTTTCGCCGAGCACCACAAAGTCCGGGTCCTGGTCGGTGAGGATGAAGCCTGCCTCGTGCAGCGCCGTCGTCAGCCCCGCCTCACCGATGGTGTAGGCGCGGTTCCCGGAGCCGGAACCCCGAACCTGGTCCTTGAGGAACTGGGCGGTGGCCAGCGCGGACGTCCAGATGTTCTCCTCGGGGATCTCCAGGCCGGAGGCACGTAGGCGGGCGGCCAGATCCCGCGGGGTAAAAATGGAGTTGTTGGTGAGCACCAGGAAGCGCCGGGACGTGTCCACCCAGCGCTGGATCAGCTCGGCAGCGCCCGGGACGGCGTGGTTTTCGTGGACCAGTACCCCGTCCATGTCCGTCAGCCAGCATTCGATCTCCTGGCCGCTGCGGTATACCGCCGGATTTCCCACTACCTGGTCTGCGTCTGCCACGTTTACCTCCACCGGTGATAAATGCTCCAGTGGTCCAGTCTAGTGTTGAGGGGTGAATCAAACGCCAGGGAAACCCGCCGAAACCGAGCCAGTACCAGCGGAGCAGCCGGCGGAGCCCACGGCGGAGGTCGGCGTCGGGCCCTGGGACGGCCAGTGGCCGCAAGGCGGCCACTGGGACCACGAACTGCTGGCCGACGGCGACCGGCGCAACGTGGTGGACCAGTACCGGTACTGGAAGCACGACGCGATCGTGGCAGACCTCGATTCCAAGCGGCACAACTTCCACATCGCCATCGAAAACTGGCAACACGATCTCAACATCGGCACCGTGGTGCGCACCGCCAACGCCTTTCTCGCCAAGGAAGTGCACATTATCGGACGACGCCGGTGGAACCGCCGCGGGGCCATGGTCACCGACCGCTACCAGCACGTCCGCCACCACCCCACCGTTGAGGACTTTGTGGCCTGGGCGCAGGGGGAAGGGCTGGCCATCATCGGCATCGATATCTTCCCGGACTCCGTGCCGCTGGAAACCTACGAACTGCCCAAGGACTGCGTGCTGGTGTTCGGCCAGGAGGGCCCTGGTCTGACCCCTGAAGTCCATGATGCCGCGCTGGCTACGCTCTCCATCGAGCAGTTCGGCAGTACCCGCTCTATTAACGCGGCGTCGGCGGCTGCGATCGCCATGCACGCCTGGATCCGCCGGCACGTGTTCAACCAGCACGTGTCTTAGCGCGAAGTGCCATCCCGGCGCGGGGTGTGAACGTAAGTGTTACCCGCCCGCGTGACCGGAAACACTGCCCCTGCAGAGAAATGGCTAGGATGGTGGCTAGTCATAAGAGGTCTACTCCAGGGTCACAACCCATAGACGAAAACTCAGCATAGGAGTCAGCATGCCCATTGCAACCCCAGAGATCTACTCCGAGATGATTGACCGTGCCAAGGCCGGCGGCTATGC
>NZ_JBEPPJ010000014.1:0-99212 GCF_040547265.1 Arthrobacter sp. UYCo732
AACAAGCCCTATGGTGACCGTCCGCGTCGTGAAGGCGATGGCGAGCGTCGCAGCTTCGGTGGTGGTGAGCGGAAGCCGTTCGGTGAGCGTGACAATAAGCCCTATGGTGACCGTCCGCGTCGTGAAGGCGATGGCGAGCGTCGCAGCTTCGGTGGCGGCGAGAACCGCAAGCCGTTCGGCGACCGCCAGGAGCGTGCTCCCCGCAGTTTCGACCGCGGCGACCGCGGTGACTCCGGCCCCCGGCAATTCGGCAGGGACCGTGCCGAAGACCGCCCGGCCCGCGTGCCCAACGCGCGTGACCTTCGCAGCGCCAACCGCCCGGACCGCGAACGTTCCCCGGAAATCGATGAGGATGTCACGGGCAAGGAGCTTGACCGCGCTACGCAGCACCAGATCAAGACTCTGGAAGACAAGAGCGCCGAGTGGGTTGCCCGCCACCTGGTAATGGCCGGACGCCTGATCGACGAAGAACCCGAGCTGGCCTTCCAGCATGCTCTCGCCGCGAGCCGGCGTGGTGGCCGGCTGGCGGCCGTCCGTGAAGCCGTCGGACTCACCGCTTACGCTGCAGGACACTACGGCGAAGCACTGCGCGAATTCCGGACCTACCGCCGCATCAGCGGTTCGAACGTCCACCTGCCCGTGATGGCAGACTGCGAACGCGGACTGGGCCGGCCTGACCGTGCCCTAGACGTGGTCCGGTCCGAGGAAGCGAATGACCTGGACGCGCCCGGCAAAGTCGAGTTGGCCATCGTGGCGGCCGGAGCGCGGTCTGACCTCGGCCAGTTGGACGCTGCCGTGGCTGAACTTGAAATTGCCCAGCTGGACATGAACCGTGCGTTCTCCTACAGCCCAAGGCTCTTCCGGGCCTACGCAAATGCTCTGGCCGCCGTTGGTCGCGAAGACGAGGCGGCTAAATGGCAGAAGCAGGCCGTGGTGGCTGAGAATGCCCTTGGCCTTGGTGCCGATGAGGAGCCGGACATCGTGGACCTGGGCTGGGACGAGGAAGAGGAAGCCCGCGAGGAAGCACAGCGCCGGAGACTGCTGGAGCGCGCTGCCGCAGGACCGGAGACCAGTGCTTCCACTTCTGCTGCCCGTTCCGAGGTAGCCGCGGACAAGACTGTCATTCAGGCCGCCGGCGTGGATGCGGCCATCGACGACGTCGAATCGGATTTCTTCGACTCAAATGATGCCGACTCTGATGAGGATTCCGTCGAACGAGACGAGCTGGAAGCCGGTGACACCGAGGACGATGACGAAGAGCATAACGCCGGGCACGGCGACGCCGGCGACAGCAACAACGGCACCGATGCCCACTCTGAAGAACGGAACTAGCTCGCCATGACTGAAATTCCATTGATTTCCCGGTTTGACGCCCTTTTGGCGGACCTCGACGGTGTGGTTTATGCCGGACAGCACGCCATCCCAGGCGCCGTGGACTCGCTGCAGCAACTCGAAGGTTTGGGCATTGGCCTGGGGTATGTCACTAACAATGCTTCGCGCACTCCGGCGCAGGTTGCGGCGCATCTCCGTGAACTCGGTGCGCCGGCCGAAGACGACCAGGTTGTCAGTTCCTCGCAAGCCGCTGCGGAGCTCCTGGCATCGCTCGTTGCCCCCGGCGCACGGGTGCTTATCACCGGCAGCCCAGCTCTGGCGCAGGAAATCGAACTGGTGGGACTGACTCCTGTCTACAGCCAGGACGAGGATCCTGTAGCCGTGGTCCAAGGATTCAATCCCGGGATCGGTTGGAAAGAACTGGCCGAGGCATCGTTCGTGGTGTCGGCCGGAGCATTGTGGATTGCTACCAACACGGATATGTCCATTCCCCTGGCACGGGGCATGGCCCCGGGAAACGGCACGCTGGTGGCAGCAGTAGCCAGCGCTACCGGACAGACTCCGAGGGTTGCCGGAAAGCCGGAGGCTCCGCTCTTCCACACCGCCGCTAAACGGCTCGCGGCTGACCGCCCACTGGTGGTGGGCGACCGTCTGGACACTGACATCCTCGGCGGCAACAACGCCGGGTTTGCCACGGTGGCTGTGCTGACCGGCGTCGATACCCGGGCCACTATCCTGGCCGCGCGCACGGCCGAACGCCCGGACTACATCATCGATTCCCTCGGCGACCTCCACCGTCCCTACCCGGCCGTGGACCACGCTGACGGAACGCACCGCTGCGGGGCCTCCACCGCGCGGGTCAGCGGTGACACCATTCACGTCCGTGGCAGCCAAGGTGACCTGGATTCGTGGCGGGCCGCCTGCGCGGCCTGGTGGACCGCGGTCCCGGAAGCCGCCCGGGCCACCAAGCCCAAACTTGAGTGGCTCAATCATTAGACTGGTGCAATGACTGAGCTGAACGACGAGGACAACCCCGAACCAGCCCAGCAAGCACCCGGATGGCCTGAGACGGCCGCACAGGAGCTCAGCGACCCGGGCATTTCGGCCATCGTTGCCGTGCTGGACGGCGTCGCGGACAGGCCGGTGGCAGAGCACGAAGCTATCTACAGTGACCTCCACGATGCATTGCTGCAAGCGTTGAAGGAAGAGCCAGGAATGGCGAGGGAGAAGCTTGAGCATGGCACGACTTGACCAGGCACTCGTCGCCCGCGGTCTGGCCAGGTCCCGGACCCACGCCGCCACGTTGATTGCCGAGGGCAAAGTGAGCTCGGCCGGCCACATCCTGTCAAAGGCGTCCCTGCAGGTTGACGACGGCAAGGACCTGGCCGTCGAACACACGGAAGCGGACAGCTACGTCAGCCGCGCCGGTCACAAACTGGCGGGCGCTCTCGACGCCTTTCCGGAGGTCACGGTTGGGGGCAAGAGGTGCCTTGACGCCGGCGCCTCCACCGGCGGCTTCACCGAGGTGCTCCTGCGGCGCGGTGCGGCACACGTGGTGGCGGTCGACGTCGGCCATGATCAGCTGGTCCCGCAGCTCCGGGCCGATGACCGGGTGGCCGTGCACGAGGGCCTGAACGTGCGGTACATGTCGCCAGCGGACATCGGCGGACAGGCCGACCTGACGGTGGCTGACCTCTCCTTCATTTCGCTGACCCTGGTGGTACATCAACTGGCGCTGTGCACGCAGCCGGGCGGTGACCTGGTACTCATGGTGAAGCCGCAGTTCGAGATCGGCAAGGACCGCCTGGGCCGGACCGGCGTGGTGAATTCAGAGCGTGAACGCCGGATGGCGGTGGAAAAGGTCGCCAATGCGGCGCTCGACGCCGGACTGGACTTATGCAGCCTGGCGGCCAGCCCACTTCCCGGCCAGGACGGAAATGTCGAATACTTCCTGTGGATAAAGCGCAGGATGACCCAAGACCTGCCTAAGATCGAAGAGCGCCACGCAGCCCTTGACGGCCTGCTTGGACGTATCTGGCCGAACCACTAGAAAGCGGAACCCGATGAGCAGGCGAGTACTTGTCCTTGCCCACACTGGCCGCGAGGACTCGCTGAAGGCTGCCTGGGAAGCCTGTTCCGGGCTGCACGACTCCGGCATTGTGCCCGTGATGCAGGAATCCGAACTGGCCGACATGGAAAGATTCTTCGGCCACCTCACCCAGCCTGTGGAAATCCTGCACGACCATGTGCAGCTGCCGGACGTTGAGCTCGTTATGGTCCTGGGCGGTGACGGCACCATCCTGCGTGCGGCCGAGCTGGTGCGCGAAGTCGACGTGCCGTTGCTGGGCGTCAACCTCGGCCACGTGGGATTCCTGGCCGAAAGTGAGCGCGCCGACCTCGCCCAGACCGTGGAATGGATTGCCCGCCGCGACTACACGGTGGAAGAGCGCATGACCATCGATGTCCAGGTTTGGGTCCGCGGCCAGAAAATCTGGCACACCTGGGCCCTCAATGAGGCCGCGATCGAAAAAGGGAACCGCGAACGCATGCTCGAGGTGGTCACCGAAGTCGATGAGCGCCCGCTGACGTCCTTTGGGTGCGACGGCGTGGTCCTTGCCACGCCCACAGGGTCCACGGCCTATGCCTTCTCTGCGGGCGGCCCAGTGGTCTGGCCGGAGGTTGAGGCCCTGGTCATTGTCCCGATCAGCGCCCACGCACTGTTCGCCAAGCCCCTGGTGGTGTCGCCCCGGTCACGGCTGGCCGTTGAAGTCCTCACCCGCACCGGTGCCCAGGGTGTGCTCTGGTGCGACGGCCGGCGCTCCGTGGATCTTCCCCCCGGCGCGCGCGTGGAAGTGACAAAGTCCGCCATCCCGGTCCGGCTCGCAAGGACGCACCAGACGCCTTTTTCCGGCCGTCTGGTCCGCAAGTTCGAGCTTCCCATCCATGGCTGGCGCGGGCCCGTGCCGCAGTCGGAAGCCATCCACACCGGACCCATTCCGATCGTCCACACGCTCCGGCCGATGCCGCCGCTTCAGGTCACCTCCGGAGACGAGCCGGATGATGATACCGATTCCGCAACCGCAAAGTGAACCATGCTTGAAGAACTGAGAATCCGCGATCTGGGCGTCATCACCGACGCCATCCTGCCGCTGGGCCCCGGGCTGAGCGTCGTCACCGGCGAAACCGGTGCCGGTAAAACGATGGTGGTCACCGCCGTCGGCCTCCTCCTGGGGGCCAGGTCCGACGCCGGGGCGGTACGGAGCGGTGCGAAAAACGCCACCGCGGAGGCGGTCCTGAAGCTCGACGCCGGGCACCCCGCGATTGCCCGGGCCGTGGACGCCGGTGCCGATGTGGAAGAGTTCGACGGCGGCGCGGAACTCATCCTGGCCCGTCGCCTTGGTGCGGACGGGCGCAGCCGCGCATTCCTGGGTGGGCGGGCCGCGCCCGTGGGAGTCCTTGCCGAGATCGGTGAAACCCTCGTGGTGGTCCACGGCCAGTCGGACCAGATCAGGCTGAAGGGGGCAGCGGCCCAGCGCGGTGCCCTGGACAAGTTTGCCGGCGAAGCCCTGGCAGGCCCGCTGGGTGCTTACCAGGCGCTATACAGTCACTGGAAGACCATCAAGGCAGAGCTGGAAACACTCCGCAGCGCCGCACGTGACAGGCTTCGCGAGGCCGAGTCCCTGGAAGTCTCGTTGGCCGAGATCGACGAGGTGGAGCCGCAGCCGGGGGAGGATGAGACCCTCAAAGCGGAGGCAGTGAAGCTGGCCAACGTGGAGGAGCTCAGGATCGCGGCAAACACCGCGCACCAGGCGCTCATTGCGGAAGGCTACGGCGACGAAAGCGACGCCACCACACTCGTTGATGCCGCGAAACGGACCCTCGAAAATGTGGCCGAACACGACGCCGAGCTGGGCGCCGCCGCGGCACGGCTGGCAGAAGTGGGCTTCCTTCTCACCGACATCGCCACGGAGCTGGCCAGCTACCAGGCAGGCCTGGACTCGGAGGGTCCGGAGCGGCTCGCCGAAATCGAAGACCGGCGGGCCGCCTTGGCCAAGCTGGTCCGCAAGTACGCCCCCAGCATCGACGAAGTCCTGCTGTGGGCCGGGAACGCACGCGTGCGCTTCGACGAACTGCAGGACGATTCCACCAGGATCGAAGCGCTGGACGCCGAGGTTTTCCGGGCCGGAGCGGAACTGCAGAAACAGGCCGCTGCCATCAGCAAGATCCGGGCCAAGGCGGCCAAGGTCCTCTCCGGCCGTGTCAGCGCCGAGCTGAAGGCACTGGCCATGGCCGACGCCACCCTGCTGATCAACCTCGAAAGTGCCGGACAGCTGACGCCGTATGGCGCCGACGAAATCGCGTTCCTGCTCCAGCCGCACTCCGGGGCGCCGGCCAGGCCGCTCGGAAAGGGCGCCTCCGGCGGCGAACTGTCACGAGTGATGCTCGCGATCGAAGTGGTGCTCGCAGCAGTGGACCCGGTGCCTACCTTTGTGTTCGACGAGGTGGATGCCGGCGTCGGGGGGCGGGCCGCCGTTGAAATCGGACGCCGGCTGGCCATGCTCGCCCGGCACGTCCAGGTCCTGGTGGTCACGCACCTGCCGCAGGTGGCGGCGTTCGCCGACCAACACATCACCGTCACCAAAACATCGGTTAGGGGAGCCGACGGGGGCACCGCCACCGGGTTCACTTCCAGTGATGTTCGACTCCTCGACGGCGCGGAGAGGGTGAGGGAGCTGGCCCGGATGCTGGCCGGCCAGGAGGACTCCGAATCCGCGCAGGCCCACGCGCAGGAGCTGCTGGACGACGCAAAACTGCTGCCGCAGCGGGCCTGACGGCAGCCAACCCCTTGATCGCAGAGTGCCTTGCCGTGCACACTGGATCATTTGGGGATCCAGTTCCTGATCGGGGAAGGCTCAATTGATGATAGGCTCGAATTCCGTGGTGCAGCGATCAAATTCCCGTGTAAATTCCCGGTTCCCGGGCTCATCCAAGACGACCAAACACATCTTCGTAACCGGTGGTGTGGCGTCCTCGCTCGGTAAGGGACTGACGGCTTCGAGCCTCGGTCACCTGCTGCGGGCACGCGGCCTGTCTGTAACTATGCAGAAGCTCGATCCCTATCTGAACGTGGATCCGGGCACGATGAACCCCTTTCAGCACGGTGAAGTCTTCGTCACTGACGACGGCGCCGAGACGGACCTGGACATTGGACACTACGAGCGGTTCCTGGACGAAAACCTCGAAGGCTCCGCCAACGTAACCACCGGCCAGGTCTACTCCACCGTGATCGCTAAGGAGCGCCGCGGCGAATACCTGGGTGACACCGTCCAGGTCATCCCGCACATCACCGATGAGATCAAACGACGCATGCGGCTGCCCGCCGAGGGTAAGAACGCGCCGGACGTCATCATCACCGAAATCGGCGGCACCGTGGGCGACATCGAGTCGCAGCCCTTCCTCGAGTCGGCCCGCCAGGTCCGCCAGGACATCGGCCGCGGCAACGTCTTCTTCGTCCACGTCTCCTTGGTCCCGTATATCGGACCGTCGCAGGAACTGAAGACCAAGCCAACCCAGCATTCCGTGGCAGCCCTGCGCTCCATCGGCATTCAGCCGGAGGCAATCGTGATCCGCTCGGACCGCGAAGTCCCCGAGGCCATGCGGGCCAAGATCGGCCGCATGTGCGATGTGGACATTGAAGCCGTCATCGGCTGCCCCGACGCCCCGAGCATCTACGACATCCCCAAGACCCTGCACTCGCAGGGGCTGGACTCCTACATCGTCCGCGCCCTGGACCTGCCGTTCCGGGACGTTGACTGGACCAGCTGGGACAAGCTGCTTGAAGCAGTCCACAACCCGAAGCACCACGTCGAAATTGCCCTGGTGGGCAAGTACATCGACCTTCCGGACGCTTACCTGTCCGTGACCGAGGCCCTGCGCGCCGGTGGCTTTGCCAATGCCACCAAGGTCAAGATCCGCTGGGTACCGTCGGACGAATGCGAAACCCATGAGGGTGCTGTCGCTTCCCTCGGCGGCGTGGACGCCATCTGTGTTCCGGGCGGTTTCGGAATCCGTGGCCTCGAAGGAAAACTGGGCGCCCTGAAGTACGCCCGCGAATCCAAGCTGCCCGTCCTGGGCCTGTGCCTGGGCCTGCAGTGCATGGTGATCGAGTATGCACGCAACGTGGTGGGCCTCGAAGGCGCTTCCTCCAGCGAGTTCGAGCCGGACTCCAAGTACCCGGTGATCGCCACCATGGAAGAGCAGCTGGACATCGTGGAAGGCAAGGGCGATCTGGGCGGCACCATGCGCCTGGGGCTGTACGAGGCAAAGCTCGACGAAGGCTCCGTTATCGCCGAGACCTACGGCAAGACCACCGTCAGCGAACGCCACCGCCATCGCTACGAGGTCAACAACAAGTACCGCGAGCAGATCGCAGCCGAGGGCCTCGTGTTCTCCGGCACGTCACCGGACGGCAAGCTCGTGGAATACGTTGAACTGCCACGCGAGGTCCACCCGTACTACGTGGCAACGCAGGCGCACCCGGAACTGAGCTCGCGTCCCACCCGGCCCCACCCGCTCTTCAGCGGGCTGATCAAGGCCGCCCTGGACCACCAGAATGCACAGAACGCACCGGCCGCCAAGCCGTTACGTACGGTTGCCGCAAAATAGAACCGAATAAGTAGAGGACGGCGCGATGCCCGGTACACCTGAAACGATCCCAGCTGCAGGGCAGGTTTCGGACGCACCGAGCCCGCGCCGTCTTCTGTCTACGGAAAAGGTCTATGAAGGCCGGATCTGGGACGTTGTGAGCGACAGCTTCCAGCTGAGCGAGACCGGTGAGGCGCTGACCCGCGACTACATCGACCACCCCGGCGCCGTCGCGGTCCTGCCCATGAACGACGCCGGCGAGGTCCTCCTCATCAGGCAGTACCGGCACCCCGTGGGCATGGACCTTTGGGAGATCCCGGCCGGCCTTCTGGATGTGGAAGGCGAGGACTTTGTGGTGGGTGCCGCCCGCGAGTTGGCTGAAGAGGCGGACCTCGCCGCCGCGAAATGGAACGTGCTGACGGACTTTTTTAATTCGCCCGGGTCCTCCAGTGAAGCCATCAGGATCTACCTTGCCCGCGACCTCACGGAAGTTCCCCATCACGACCGCCATGAGCGGACCGATGAGGAAGCTGAAATCGAATTCCACTGGATTGCCCTGGACGATGCCGTGGCGGCAGTCCTGGGCGGGCGGCTGCACAACCCGTCCGCCGTCGTCGGGATCCTGGCCGCAGCGGCGGCGCGGGCAGACGGCTTTGCCGGACTGCGCCCCTCGGACGCCCCTTGGCCGGCGCACCCCAGCCAGCGTTGATGACGGCCCCCACTTCGGCGGTAGCCACAGCGCCGCCCGTCCGTCCCCTGACCGACGTCGATCACGCCATCACGGCGTATCTTCAGCACATGGGCGTCGAACGGGGCCTGGCCGCCAATACGCTCGCCGCCTACCGCCGCGACTTGGCGCGGTATTCGCGGTACCTGGCGTCAGAGGGCTGCCAAAGCCCGGGCCGGATCACCCGCCGTCACGTGACAGGGTTCGTAATGGCGCTCAACGACGGTTCCGACGGCGGCACGGCACTGGGTGTCAGATCGGCGGCCCGGACCGTGGTGGCCGTCCGCGGACTGCACAAGTTCTGGGCCCTCGAAGGACTCACGACGACGGATCCCGCCGGCGATGTCCACCCGCCGATGCCAGGGAAGAGGCTGCCCAAGGCCATCAGCGTGGACGAGGTCACCCGGATCCTTGAGGCCACCGGCACGGACACCGCCACCGGAATGCGGGACAGGGCCCTGCTCGAGTTCCTGTACTCCACCGGCGCCAGGATCAGTGAGGCCGTGGGCCTGGACGTTGACGACATTTCGCTGCAGGACGCTGAGGCAGGGCCTGCGGTGGTCCGGCTGTTCGGCAAGGGCTCGAAGGAACGGCTGGTGCCGCTCGGCTCCTATGGCGCCCGTGCCCTGGACGCGTATCTGGTGCGGGGCCGGCCGCTGCTGGCGGCAAAAGGCAACGGTACGCCGGCGCTGTTCCTCAATTCCCGGGGCGGAAGAATCAGCCGGCAAAGCGCCTGGACCATCCTGAAGGCCGCGGCGGATAAAGCCAACATCACGAAGGTCGTTTCGCCGCACACCCTGCGGCACTCCTTCGCCACCCACCTGCTGGAGGGCGGCGCGGACGTCCGCGTGGTGCAGGAACTGCTGGGCCACGCCTCGGTCACCACCACACAGGTCTACACCCTGGTCACCGCGGACACGCTCCGTGAAATCTACGCTGCCGCCCACCCGCGTGCGCTGGGCTGACACGGCGCACGTATCCGTTCAGCTGAAAGCAATTTGCTGTGCCCGCGCCAAACACCGGCTCCGCTCCGTCGCCGCCGGGCTACGCTGGTGACCATGACCTCAGTTCCCGTGACCCTGTGTTTCCTGCTTCGGGACACCCCCGCGGGGCAGGAAGTTTTGCTCGGACTCAAGAAGTCAGGCTTCGGGACAGGAAAAATCGTGGGCCTTGGCGGACATGTGGAGGCCGGCGAAAGCGACGCTGAAGCGGTGTGCCGGGAAGTGTTCGAGGAAGCAGGAGTCACAGTTCTGGAAGAGGACCTCCGCCATGCGGGGACCGTGGAGTTCGTGTTTCCCGCCAAACCGGAATGGAACATGCATACGCGGCTTTTTACTGCGCGCCGTTGGGAAGGTGAGCCGGCGGAGAGCGAGGAAATCGCGCCGGCGTGGTTCCGAGCGGAGGCGCTGCCGGTGGACCGCATGTGGCAGGACGCCGAACATTGGCTCCCCGTTGTGCTGACCGGATCAGAGATCGACATTGTCGTATCCCTCAACGATGACAACGAGACCGTCCGGGACGTCCTGGACAGGGCGAGCACCACCTAAAGGGCAGCGCCGCTAGCGCAGCATGTTCAGTGTGAGTTCCACAGAACCCAGCAGCAGTGCCCAAGACCGACGTGCCCAGTCCGGCGACGAGCAGGAGGCCGGGGTGAGCGAGGCCCACCACCAGCTGCCTCAAGCGTGGCCTGGTCCGCAGGAACTTCTTGGGCACCCGCGAGTCCTCCGGGCTCTGCCGCCAGCCCCGGCGGCGGCGCAGAAACCAGGCGCAGCGCACAATGAAAGCCATCCACAGCACCGATATGACCACTGGAACCGCTGCCGCCAGCAGGTTTAAGCCAAGCGAGGTGACGGCCCGCTCGGAATCCCCCCGCCGGGGACTAAACGGTTGGTGAGATGGACGCGCTCATGACTACGGAGGCGCCCGACATCATGAACGCTGCAACGAGGGCCAGGAACCTTACGAAAAATGCCCCAGCACGGATTCCCGGGGCGATTTCAGGTGCCGGCGCGGGGTCGCGTGGAGCACCGCCAGGCCGCACAGGACTGTTGGCAGTGCTGCCATTCCCGCCAGCAGATACCAGGTCCACCCCGCCAGATCCACAAACTCGTCCACAACAATCAGAAGGGCCCAGAACCCAGTCCATGGCCAACCGGCATACAGCGGGTTCCGCACCAGCCAGCCGGGCAGTCGGGCCTCTGGTAAGGGCAGGGTGGGTGGACCCTCGTCGCTCATGGCCCCACTGTAGCAACGCCAACGGCGGGCCGGTCACCCTCCAAAAGGTGACCGGCCCGCCGTCGTATGTACTGGGCGTGGGAATCGGTGGGGACTACGGCACGTGCCGTTCCTCCGGGCCGTTGTATTCGCTGAGCGGCCGGATCAGCGAGTTGGACGCGGCCTGTTCCATGATGTGCGCCGTCCAGCCGGTGATCCGGCTGGCCACGAAGAGCGGCGTGAACGTAGGGGTGTCGAAGCCCATGAGGTGGTACGTGGGCCCGGCCGGGTAGTCGAGGTTGGGCTTGATGGCCTTGGCCTCGTCCATGGCCTGCTCCAGGCCGTTGTACAGCCCCAGGAGTTCCGGCCGGCCGTAGTGGGCGATCATCTTGTCCAGTGCTGCCTTCATGGTGGGCACGCGGGAGTCACCGTGCTTGTAGACGCGGTGGCCGAAGCCCATGACCTTCTTCTTCTGAGTCAGGGCGTCTTCCATCCAGGCCTTGGCCCGGGCAGCGGCATCCTCGAGCGATTCCTCGGGGCGGATGCCGATTTCGTCGAATGTGTGCATTACTGCCTCGTTGGCGCCGCCGTGCAGGGGTCCCTTGAGGGCGCCTATGGCAGCCGTGACAGCCGAATGAAGGTCGGCGAGGGTCGAGGTGACCACCCGCGCCGTGAAGGTCGAGGCGTTGAACGAGTGCTCGGCGTAGAGGATCATCGAGACGTTGAAGGCCTCGATTACTTCGTCCACCGGGTCTTCGCCGAAAGCCATCCACAGGAAGTTGGCCGCGTAGCCCAGGTCATCCCGGGGCTCTACCAGGTCCTGGCCGCGCCGGCGCCGCTGGTCGTAGGTAACTACGGCTGGCATGGCTGCGAAAAGGTCCACGGCTTTGGCCATGTTGGCCTCGGGTGAGGAATCCTCGGCCAGTTCGTGGCGGGCACCCAGCACCGATGCCGCCGTCCTGCACACGTCCATGGGGTGGGCAGTGGTGGGCAGTGCGTCGATGACTTGCTTCAGCACCGGATCCAGGGCGCGGCCGGCGCGCTCCCGGGCTGAGAAGGCGGACAGCTCGTCGGGGGTGGGCAGTTCGCCGTTCCACAGCAGGAAGGCCACTTCCTCGAAGCTGCACCTGGCGGCGAGCTCCTGGACGGGATAGCCGCGGTACAGCAACGAATTGGTGTCCGGGTTGACCTTGGAGACCGCGGTGTAGTCCACCACGACACCGGCCAGTCCCTTCTTGATATCAACAGCTACCATGTTGAACTCCTTCGTTCTTGCTGGGATCCGGGTCCTAACGGACGCCGGGAATCTGGAAGTTAAAAACGCCGGTATCGAAGTGGTTGTAGGCCTCGTAGTCCACGAGGTCATAGAGACGCGCACGGGTGAGCATGTTTTCCACCTGTGCTTCCTGTGACCCTGTTGCCTTGATCGTTTCCAGCGTACGCTCTGCAGCCCCCATGGCACTACGGAGCAGGGTGACGGGGTAGATCACCATATTGACGCCCACGGACTGCAGCTGGTCAACGGTGAAGAGGTCGCTCTTGCCGAACTCGGTCATGTTGGCCAGGACCGGCACATCCACGGCATCGCGGATGGCCTGGAATTCGGACAGGTCCTTCATCGCCTCCGGGAAGATGGCGTCGGCGCCGGCGTCCACCAGCGCCCGCGCCCGGTCCTGGGCCGCTTCAATCCCCTCCACGGCCCGGATATCGGTCCGGGCCATGATGAGGAAGTTTGGGTCCCGGCGCGCGTCAGCCGCAGCGCGGATGCGTTTGGTGGCCGTGTCCACGTCCACCACATTCTTGCCGTCCAGGTGGCCGCACCGCTTCGGGTTGAACTGGTCTTCGATGTGGCAGCCGGCCAGTCCGGCGTTTTCGAGTTCCTGGATGCTGCGGGCCACGTTCATGGGCTCACCGAACCCGGTGTCCGCGTCCACAAGGCAGGGCAGGTCAGTCATGCGGGCGATTTGCCCGGCACGGGTGGCAACCTCGGTCAGGGTGGTCAGCCCGATGTCCGGCAGGCCAAGGTCATTAGCCAGCACGGCACCGGAGATATAGACGCCGGCGAAGCCCCTTTCCTCGATCAGCCGGGCAGAGAGCGGATTGAAGGCGCCGGGGAACTGCTGGATGGTGCCTGAGGCGAGCATCGTGCGAAGCGCGAGGCGTTTCTGCTCCGGGGTTGTCTTGGAGTACAGCATGTGGTTCTCCTGTAGCAGTTAGGGGCCTAGAAGAGGCCGGCAGGCGCGTCGCTGAGGTTGATCACGCCGGGGGCGGCGGTGATGTTCAGCTGGTCAAGCTCGCCCGGGCCCAGATCGGGCAGGCTTTCGGCAGCAGCGAGGAAACGCTCGATTTCCTCTTCGGCGACGAGACCGGCCGCGAGGGTGCGGAATTTGTTGATGTACTGCTGGCGGGCGAACGGCCGGGCGCCGAGCGGGTGGGCGTCGGCTACGGCGATTTCATCGGTGATGACCGTGCCGTCGTTCAGGGTGATCTCCACGGAGCCGCCGAAGGCCTTCTCGGCGATGTCCAGCGAGTGGTAGCGCCGGGTCCATTCGGCGTCTTCTACGGTGCTGACCTTGTTCCACAGCTCCACCGTGTCGGCGCGGCCGGCGCGTTCGGGGGAGTAGGAGTCCACGTGGTGCCACGAGCCGTCCTGCAGGGCTACGGTGAAGATGTACGGGATGGAGTGGTCCAGGGTTTCGCGGCTGGCCGTGGGGCTGTACTTCTGCGGATCATTGGCACCGGAACCGATCACATAGTGCGTGTGGTGGCTCGTTTTGATCAGGACCGACTTGACCTTGGCCGGGTCAGCGGCCTCCGGGTGTTCCTTGTGCAGTTTGCGGGCCAGGTCGATCCAGGCCTGGGCCTGGTATTCGGCGGAGTGTTCCTTGGTGTAGGTATCCATGATGGCCCGCTTTGCCTCCCCGGCCTCGGGCAGCGGAACCTCGTAAGCGGCTTCGGGGCCATCCAGCATCCAGGCGATGACGCCGTCTTCGCCTTCGTAGATCGGCACGGGGGAAGTCTGGCCGCGCATCGCGCGATCCACGGCTTCAACAGCCATCTTGCCGGCGAACGCCGGGGCGTGCGCCTTCCAGGTGGAAATCTCGCCCTTGCGGGACTGGCGGGTGGCGGTGGTGGTGTGTAGCGCCTGTCCGACGGACTGGAAAATCGTCTCCACATCAAGGCCAAGCAGCGTGCCGATGCCGGCCGCAGCGGACGGGCCGAGGTGGGCCACGTGGTCGATCTTGTGCTTGTGCAGGCAGATGGCCTTGACCAGGTTGACCTGGATTTCGTAGCCGGTGGCGATGCCGCGGATCAGGTCCCTGCCACTGGCTCCGACGTGCTGCGCGACAGCGAGGATCGGCGGGATGTTGTCGCCGGGGTGTGAGTATTCAGCCGCCAGGAAGGTGTCGTGGTAATCGAGCTCGCGGACCGCGACGCCATTGGCCCATGCTGCCCATTCGGGGGAGACCCGGTCGGTAATACCGAAGATGCCGCTGCCCTTGCCGTTGGTGGTGGGCGCGTGGGTCAGGGCCTGGGCGCGGGCGGCGATGATCGGGCCGCGGTTCAGGGAAGCGATGGCAACGGATGCGTTGTCGATGACCCGGTTGATGACCATCTCGGTGACCTCCGGGGTTACCTCGACTGCATCGGCGGCGACCTCGGCGATCTTGTGGGCCAGCTGGTCTTCACGGGCGAGGTTCTCGTCGCTCTTATAGACACGGACGTGGTTGAGCTTAACCATGGTGCTCCTTATTCGGTGAGTGGGTGGCTTTGACGTGGGAAAGGCTGCGGTGCAGATGCAGGGTGGTGGCTGCTTCGGCGAGCTTGGCGTTGCCGGCTGCGATGGCCTCGGCAATCGCTGCGTGTTCGAGGGCGGCCGCGTTCAGGCGCGGCGCGTCATCAGCAGCGAGGCGGCGCACGCGGACCAGGTGGACCCGCAGGCTCCGCATCGCCTGGGCGAGGTAGGAGTTGGAGATAGCGGCATCGATGGCCTCATCGAGGCGGCCCACCAGCGCGTAGTACTCGTGGCGGGCGGGATCGTCGTCGCTGATCAGCTCTGGCGCCCGCTGGAGGTCGGCGTGCAGCTGCAGGAACACCGAGCGCTCGCCGCGTTCGGCGGCCAAGGCGGCCGCCTTGCCCTCCAGGGTTTCGCGGAGCTCGAACATCTCGTCGATGTCGTCCAGGGAGATATCGGTGACGACGACGCCGCGGCCGCCTGCCGCCGTCGTGAGTCCTTCTGCACTCAGCCGGCTGAGTGCCTCCCGGACGGGGGTGCGTGACACTCCGAGCCGTTCCGATTGTTCCACTTCGGCAAGGACGGTGCCCGGCGCGAGGCGCCATTCGATGATGTCTTCGCGAAGTACTGCATAGGCTTTGTCGCTGGCTCGCAAGGTTTTCCTCCCCTCAGTCCGTAGATGCTGCCAGTGTATACAAAAAATGACGCATTGCGCAGTATCTGACAAAAAATAGGCTCAAATCCTCCTTCAATGTATACAAAAGACTTGTCTGCGTCCGGATGTCCGAATAGCATTGGGGCAACATGTCGGCGTGGACAGGAGCACACTATGGCCAGCAGCTATCAGGAAACTTACGCACGGAGTCTGGAACGGCCGGAGGACTTCTGGCTGGAAGCTTCGACTGCAGTGGCGTGGGCGAGCCCACCCGTCACGGCGCTGGATGAATCCGAAGCACCGCTGTACCGCTGGTTTCCGGAAGGCACGCTCAACACGGCTTACAACGCCTTGGACCGCCACGTCGAAGCCGGCCGCGGTGACCAGGCTGCGCTCCTCTACGACTCCGCCATGCTGGGAATCAAACGCAGCTACACGTACGCCGAACTGACCGGGCTCGTTGCACGGTTTGCCGGGGTGCTGCGCTCGCAGGGTGTCGGCAAGGGCGACCGCGTGGTCATCTACATGCCCATGATCCCCGAAGCGGCCATTGCCATGCTCGCGACGGCGCGGTTGGGGGCAGTGCATTCGGTGGTGTTCGGCGGGTTCGCACCCAAGGAGCTGGCAGCGCGGATCGACGACGCCGGGCCCACCGTTATTGTCACCGCTTCGGGCGGGATTGAACCGTCGCGGCATGTGGAATATCTGCCCGCCGTGGCCGAAGCACTCGCCATGAGTAGCGCCGGCGCGCTGCCCGTCATCGTCAAGAACCGCGAAGGCTTCGCCGGCAGTCTTTCGGACTTCCCGGGGTGGCTCGATTGGGACCGGGCCATGGACGAGGCTGTTCCGGCTGCCCCCGTGGACGTGGCAGCAACGGATCCGCTCTACATTCTTTACACCTCCGGCACCACCGGGAAGCCTAAAGGTGTGGTGCGGGACAACGGCGGCCACGCGGTCGCGCTCTCCTGGACCATGGCGAACATCTACGATATTGGACCTGGCGACGTGATGTGGACGGCGTCCGACGTAGGCTGGGTGGTGGGCCACTCCTACATTGTTTATGGACCGCTGCTGGCGGGTGCCACCACGCTGCTGTATGAGGGCAAGCCGGTGGGCACTCCCGATGCTGGCGCGTTCTGGCGCGTCATCCAGGACCACAAAGTCAACGTGCTGTTCACGGCGCCTACCGCGCTGCGGGCGATCCGAAAGGCCGACCCCCAGGCAGCAGAGCTGGCCCGCTACGACATTTCGAGCCTCCGCACGCTGTTTTCCGCAGGCGAACGGCTGGACACAGAGACGTATCGCTGGGCCGGCGCAGTCCTGGATGTCCCCGTGGTGGATCATTGGTGGCAGACCGAAACCGGCTGGGCCATTTGTGCCAACCCGCGCGGCCTGGAGGATCTGCCGTTCAAGCCCGGTTCGCCCACCGTTCCCATGCCTGGCTTTGCGCTGGCCATCGTGGACGGCTCCGGCTCGCCCGTGGAACAGGGGGAGGAGGGCAACATTGTCCTCGGGCTGCCGCTGCCCCCCGGCACCCTGACCACTCTCTGGCAGAACGATGACCGCTATGTGTCCTCCTACCTTGAAGCCTTCGAAGGCAGCTACGCCACAGGGGACAGCGGCTACCAGGACGCCGATGGCTACGTGTTTGTGATGGGCCGCACCGACGACATCATCAACGTGGCCGGCCACCGGTTGTCCACCGGTGCGATCGAACAGGTCATCGCCAGCCACCCGGCCGTCGCAGAGTGCGCGGTGATCGGGGTAGCCGACCCCCTCAAGGGGCAGCGCACGAGCGGCTACGTGGTGCTCAAAGCCGGCGTGGACCGTGACGAAGCGGAATTGGTCCGCGAGCTGGTTGCATTGGTCCGGAAGGACATCGGACCAGTGGCTGACTTCAAGCACGCAACAGTGGTGCAGGCGCTGCCCAAGACCAGGTCCGGGAAGATCCTGCGCAAGACGATGCGGCAAATTGCCGACGGCGATGAGTACGTTGTGCCGTCCACGATTGAGGATCCCGAGGTGATTGGGCAGTTGCTGGGCGTGCTCCGGCCGGAGGGCGCCGCCTAGTCCCGGCGGTTCCAGCCGTATTCGTTCTCCGGGCGGCCCGGAGTGCCGTAGCGCGGGGCACGGGTGACCGTGCCGGCGTCGGCAAGGTATTCGAGGTAGCGGCGGGCGGTCACCCGCGACATGCCCAGCACCGTCATGACCTCAGAGGCCGAAACCGCGCCCGCATGCTGACTCAGGTACTCATTGACGGCGTCGAGCGTGGACCCGGAGAGGCCTTTCGGCAACGGCAACTCCGACGGCGCCCGCAGGCTGGCGAACGCTTGGTCCACTTCGCTCTGGGATGCCCCGGTCCGGCCCGCCCCGGATTCCGGCGCGGCCAGTTGCTGCCGGAAAAGCCGGTAGCTGGCGAGCTTGTCCGCAAACGTGGCATAGGTGAACGGCTTGATCAGGTACTGGACCACGCCGATGGCAACGGCGCTCCGGACGATGGCCACCTCCCGTACGGCCGTGATGGCGATGATGTCCGCGAGGATCCCCGCGGCCCGCATCCGCCGGGCGATGTCCAGGCCATGCAGGTCCGGGAGGTTCATGTCGAGCAGGACGAGCTCCACCGGTTCGCCGGCGGCCGCGAGCTCGGTCAGGAGCCTGAGGGCGGACTGGCCATCGGGTGCGGTTCCTGCCAGCGAGAACCCCGGCAGCCGGCCCACGTAGGCTGCATGGGCGGCCGATGCCACCGGTTCGTCCTCGACTACGAGGACACGGATATCTCTCACAGGACCTGCTCCTCATTGTCGGTTCCGGCAGCCAGGGCCGGCAGGAAGACGTGGAAGCGTGCCCCGTGCGTGCCTGTGATGGTCATGTTACCGTCCAGCCGCCGTACGGCCTGGCGGACAAGGGCCAGGCCAATGCCGCGTCCGAAAGGACCCGGCGCCTTGGTGCTGAAGCCCTGCCGGAAGATGTCCTCCACGGCGGCAGGGTCCACGCCCGCACCGGAATCCTCCACGGTGATGTCCAGCCCCTCGGCGTCGGACTCAACGGTCAGCTGTACCGACTTCGGTGCCGGACCATCAGCCGCGGCGTCAATGGCGTTGTCCAGGAGGTTGCCCAGGATGGTGACCAGATCCTGGACAGCCAGGCCCGTGACGGACGCAGACCCTTCGGCGGCGAGCGTCAGGTTGACGCCGCGTTCATTCGCTTCGGCGGCTTTCCCCATGATCAGGGCGCTGAGAACCGGCTCGTCCACGGAGCTCACCATTTCGTCGGTGAGCTGCTGGCTCAGTTCGAGGTCCTTGGTGGCGAACTCCAGGGCCTCGCGGGTGCGGCCCAGTTCCAGCAGGGAAACCATGGTGTGCAGCCGGTTGGCGTGCTCGTGAGTCTGGGCGCGGAGGGCATCGGATAGCGTCCGCATCGTCTCCAGTTCACTGCCCAGCGACTCGATCTCCGTCCGGTCGCGGATGGTGGCCACTGTGCCGAAGACGGCCGGGCGGCGGATGCCGGGGGAGACCGGCCCGACGGCGGGGCCCTGGTTCACCACCACGATGCGCGGACCTGTGAGATGGATTTCGTCGTGGGCAATCCGGCCCGATTCAAAGAGACGCTTCAGGCTTGGTACCAGCGGGAGGTCTGCCAGTAACGGTGGCCGCGACGGATCATCGTCCGAACCCCGCGACTCCAGGCCCAACAGATCTGCTGCCTGGTCGTTGTGCATCACCACCCGGCCCTTGTTGTCGATGAGGATGAGGCCTTCCCGGACGGAGTGCAGCACTGATTCGTAGTATGCGAACAGCTGCGCCAGTTGCTCCGGCCCCCAGCCCCGGGTCACGCGCCGCAAGTAACGGCCCAACAGCCAGGAAGCCAGTGACCCGCCTGCGAGCAGGGTCCCGCCGATGGCCAGCAGTGCAGGCAACCGGCCGGACAGGGCAACGTCGACCGTCCGGACTGTGACGCCTGCAGCGACGAGGGCCCTAACGTTTCCCGCAGCATCCTTGACCGGAACAACCGTCCGCACCGACGGCCCAAGCGTTCCTGCCGTGACCTCTGTGAATACTTCGCCGCGTAGCGGAGCATCGATGGAGCCGATATAAGGCTTGCCAAGTTCCTCGTCCCGCGGATGTGTCCAGCGTGTCCTGTCCGGCGCCATGATCGTCAGGAAATCCGCTCCGGAACCCGCCATGACGTCCAGCGCATACGGCTGCAGCAACGCCGTCGGATTCGGCGCGTCAGCAGCCTGCAGGACCAGCGGATTGGCCGCCACGGCGGCCGCCACCCCGGTCATCCGCCGTCCGGCTTCCTCATAGCTGCGGTCCCGGGCATCGACGGAGGCGGCAGTGCCCACGATCGATGTGAAGGCAAGCACGATCAGCAGATTGGCCACAAACAGCCGGCGGGCGATGCTCCAGCGGTGGATCATTTTGTACCTTCCACGACCAATATGAACGCAACGGTGAGCCGGGTCACTGCGTACCCAATGATGGGTATCACAACAGACTGACGCGATGGGCCCAGAGACTGTGGCGCAGCGTCTACCAGATTATCCATAAGGAGACACACCATGGCTTCTCAACGAGGAGAGTCAGCTGCGCCTGCGAAGGCCGCCCGCAAGGGCCTCGACAAATCCCACTACCTTTACATGGCCGTCATCGCCGCCGTAATCCTGGGCGCCGTTCTCGGACTGCTGTTCCCCGAGGTCGGCAAATCCCTCAAGCCCCTCGGGGATGGCTTCATCAAGCTCATTAAAATGATGATTGCACCAATCATCTTCTGCACCATCGTCCTGGGCATCGGCTCCATCGCCAAGGCCGCAACTGTTGGCAAGGTGGGTGGCCTGGCGCTGGGCTACTTCGTGGTCATGTCCACTTTCGCCCTCGCCATCGGCCTGGTGGTGGGCAACCTGATCCACCCCGGCGAAGGCCTCAAGCTGACCCCTTACGATCCCACCAAGAAGGCTGCCACCGACAGCACTGTCGACTTTCTGCTGGGCATCATCCCCGGGGATATTCCGGTCCTGCCCACGCTCCTCGCGGCCATCCTGGTAGGTTTTGCCCTCCAGAAGATGGGCCCGCAGGGCGCACCAATCCTTAAGGCTATCGGGCACGGCCAGGCGCTGGTCTTCCGCATCCTCATCATGATCATGTGGCTCGCCCCGGTGGGTGCCTTCGGCGCCATCGCCGCCGTGGTCGGTGCCACCGGATTCCAGGCGATCATCAGCATGTTCACGCTGATGGTGGCGTTCTACATCACGTGCGCACTGTTCATTGTGGTAATCCTGGGCGGAATCCTCCAGGTTGTGGCCGGCGTGAGTATCTTCAGGCTCATGAAGTACCTGGCCCGTGAGTACCTGCTGATCTTCTCCACCTCATCTTCCGAAGCTGCCCTGCCGCGCCTCATCGCCAAGATGGAACACCTGGGCGTTTCCAAGCCGGTTGTCGGCGTCACCGTCCCCACCGGCTACTCCTTCAACCTCGATGGCACAGCTATCTACTTGACGATGGCATCCCTGTTCGTTGCCAACGCCATGGGCACCCCGCTGGACCTCGGCGCCCAGGTTTCCCTGCTCATCTTCATGATCATCGCCTCGAAGGGTGCGGCCGGCGTGACCGGTGCGGGCCTGGCAACGCTGGCCGCCGGACTCCAGGCGCACAAGCCGGAACTGCTGGGCGGCGTGGGCATGATCGTAGGCATCGACCGCTTTATGTCCGAGGCCCGGGCCCTGACCAACTTCACCGGCAACGCTGTTGCCACCGTGCTGATCGGCACCTGGGTCAAGGAGATCGACGGCGAGCAGGTCACCAAGGTGCTTTCCGGCGAACTCCCCTTCGACGAGCAGACCATGATGCCGGGTCACGGTGACCGGTTGGGCACGTCCGCCGCCAACTCAGAGGCGGTGGCGCACGCCTAAGATGCGCCCCTGACCCTGGGATAAAAACCGCCCGTGCAGCCCTGCTGCACGGGTGGTTTGTCTGCCCGGCGGGCCAACCTTCGACCTCTAGTAGAAGGTAAAGGCTCAGAATGCACACAAAGTCAAGTTCCCTCGAATACCGTGTCGGGACCTGTAACCTAGGTGAAAAGCAGGATAGGCGCTGGAACATCAGCGGCAGGACAATCACCGTCATCGAAAGTGTGGATAGATACGTGAGCAGCGAACAGGGTTCGGCAACTCTGGATGGCACGGAACTCGATCTGGAAGACGCCGTGATGGGTCCCACCGGGCGCCCCCACCGCGAGTTTCCGGAACCCGCTCCCCTGTCATCCCACGGTCCCGCGCGCGTGATCGCCATGGTCAACCAGAAGGGTGGCGTCGGCAAGACCACGTCCACGATTAACCTGGCTGCGGCCCTCGCCGAATACGGCCGCAGGGTGCTGCTGGTCGACTTTGACCCTCAAGGCGCTCTGTCGGCCGGCCTGGGCATCAATCCCCATGAACTGGACCTGACAGTCTACAACGTCCTGATGGACCGCAAAGTGGATATCCGCGACGCTATCCGTCAGACCGGCGTCGAAAACGTTGATCTGCTGCCGGCCAATATTGATCTCTCCGCCGCCGAGGTGCAGCTTGTTAATGAGGTTGCCCGGGAGCAGGTCCTGGACAGGGCGCTGAAGAAGGTTGAGGACGATTACGACGTCGTCCTCATCGACTGCCAGCCGTCGCTGGGCCTGCTGACCGTCAATGCCCTGACTGCCGCGCACGGCGTGATCATTCCGCTGATCTGCGAGTTTTTCGCACTCCGCGCGGTGGCCTTGCTGGTGGAGACCATCGACAAAGTCCAGGACAGGCTCAACCCCCGCCTCCAGGTGGACGGTGTCCTCGCCACCATGTACGACGCCCGCACGCTGCACAGCCGCGAAGTCATCACCCGCCTGGTGGAAGCCTTCGGCGACAAAGTCTTCGAGACGGTCATCAAGCGCTCCATCAAGTTTGCCGATGCCACGGTGGCAGCAGAACCGATCACCAGCTACGCCGGCAACCACATCGGAGCGGATGCGTACCGCCGGCTGGCGAAGGAACTGATTTCGCGCGGCGGCGCACCCTAGCCAGGCCGTGGCTGAGTCCAAGCACGGCTTTGAGGTCCGGCTGGCCAACTTCACCGGGCCGTTTGACCTCCTGTTGGGGCTCATCGCCAAACATCAGCTGGATATCACCGAGGTGGCCATCGCCACCGTCACCGATGAATTCATCAAGTACATCAGGAAGCTCCAGAGGCTGGGCGAGGACTGGGCGCTGGACGAGGCCAGCGAATTCCTGGTCGTCGCCGCAACGCTCCTGGACCTCAAGGCAGCACGGCTGCTGCCGACCGGCGAGGTGGAGGACGACGAGGACATCGCCCTGCTTGAGGCCCGCGACCTTCTCTTTGCCAGGCTGCTGCAGTACAAGGCATTCAAGCAGGTGGCCGCGCTAATGGCCGTCACCCTGGAACAGGAGGAGCAGCGTTTCCCCCGGCAGGTTGCCCTCGAGGAACACTTCACCGCCATGCTGCCGGAACTGGTGTGGAAGCACACGCCGCAGCAATTCGCGCGCCTGGCCGAAGCCGCCCTGCAGCCGAAAGCGCCCAAGGCCACCGAGGTTGGCCTGTCGCACCTGCATGGCAGCGCCGTCAGCGTGAAGGAACAGGCCGAGATTCTGGGCCTCAGGCTGCAGTTGGGAAAGCCGCTGTCGTTTCGGGCGCTGATCGCCGACGCCGACTCCACCCTGGTGGTGGTAGCCCGGTTCCTGGCCTTGCTGGAGATGTTCCGGGACAGGGCGGTGTCCTTTGACCAGGTGTCGCCGTTGGGCGATCTCACCGTGCGCTGGATTGCGGGCGGGATGGACTGTGCAACAGAAACGCTGATCAAGCAATACGAAGAATATGGGGAGCAGACGTGACTGAGGACGTTCCGGCCGCGCCGACGGCAGGTGCACCGGGCGACGCGCCGCAGGGCTCTTCGGAAGTGCACGGGCTCCCCGGCGGTGCCAAAGCCGCCCTTGAGGCGGTCCTGATGGTCCTGGACCAGCCGGCCACCGCTACTGAACTCGCCACGGGCCTCAGCCTGACGGTCGCCGCCGTCGAACAGTTGCTGGCGGAACTGCAGGCGGAGTATAGCGGCTATACTGTTAAAGCCCCGGACATGGACGATTCCAGCGTTGCTGGTTTCACCTCCACCCCCCGGGGTTTTGAATTGCGGAGCATCGCCGGTGGCTGGCGGATCTATTCCCGCGCAGACTTCGCCGACATTGTGGGCCGGTTTGTGCTGGAGGGTCAGACGGCCAGGCTGACGCAGGCAGCTCTGGAAACACTTGCTGTCATCGCGTATCGCCAGCCAGTCTCCAGGGCCAGGGTCTCCGCAATTCGAGGAGTCAATGTCGATTCTGTCGTGCGGACATTGACCCAGCGCGGGCTGATCGAAGACTCGGGAAATGATCCTGAATCGGGAGCCATCCTCTACCGGACTACATCATATTTTCTGGAACGGATGGGAATCGGCTCCGTGGCGGAACTGCCGCAGCTCGCACCCCATCTTCCGGGGCTCGAGGGCATCGCGGAGTTCTACGACGCCGACAGAATGTAGCCGGGACATCCCGTCTGCGCACAAGAGTATTCATCAGGGCAGATAAATTCTGCATGGCTGGCTAGGGTTGTTCTTGGACAACTTGCCGGTCAACATATCGAAGGACGGGTCATGACACAGGCGGGACGCCAGGGTTCACCACGTAACAGTTCAGGACGAAACAGTCCAGAACGCAATCCCGGACAGGGCGGCGCTAGCCGTAATCCGGCGCAGGGCGGCGAAGGCCGCAACCCTGCACAGGGCGGCGGATTCCGCGCCGGCGCCGGCAAGCGCAACGCCGGTTTCGGTGGCGGCGACAGGCCCTACAAGGCACCGAAGCCGCGCGAAGAGCGCTTTGTCGATCCGGATGAAGCCCCCGCCGCTCCGGCCGGTCGAGGGGACTCCGCCTGGAAGCCCGCGGCTGCCCCCTCATCGCGGAAGCCGGCTGCCCGGAAGCCGGGCGCTAAAAAGGCGCCGGGCACTCCCGGGGCACTCAAGCCCAAGCCACGCGCCGGCAAGCCCGGTGCAGCCGCGTCACGCGCATTTGGCAGCGAACGCTTCGGGCAGAACCTTGGCCCTGTGCGCAAGCCTTCGCGCAAGCGCGGACCCCGCGGCCCCGTTCCGCAGTCTGAAATGCACGACGCCGACGGCACGCGCCTGCAGAAGGTCATGGCCCAGGCCGGCGTGGCGTCGCGCCGCGTCTGTGAAGAAATGATCGCCGAAGGCCGGGTAGAAGTTGACGGCCAGGTGGTCACTGAGCTTGGTGTCCGCGTGGACCCCAAGACCGCCGTCATCCACGTGGACGGCCTGCGCATCCAGCTCGACGAAAACCTCGTGTATATGGTCTTCAACAAGCCCAAGGGCGTGGTGTCCACCATGGAGGACCCCGACGGCCGTCCCTGCATCAGCGATTTTGTGCGGAAGACCCACCAGGGCGAGCGACTGTTCCACGTGGGCCGGCTGGACGTCGCCACCGAGGGCCTGCTGCTGCTCACGAACGACGGCGAACTGGCCAACCGGCTCACCCACCCGTCCTACGAGGTCCCGAAGACCTACCTGGTCCAGGTCCGCGGCCCGTTCCCGCAGGGAATCGGCGCCCAGCTCAAGGAAGGCGTGGAGCTTGAGGACGGCTTCGCCTCCGTGGACTCCTTCAAGCTGGTTGACTCCACTCCGGGCCACGTGCTCATCGAAGTGATTCTGCACTCCGGCAAGAACCGGATTGTCCGGCGCTTGTTCGATGAGGTGGGTTTCCCTGTCCTGCGCCTGGTGCGCGTCAAGGTGGGCCCCATCGGCCTGGGCGACCAGCGCCAGGGCAGCATCCGCAACCTTGGCAAGCAGGAAGTCGGCCACCTGCTGGCGTCCGTAGGGCTCTGAGGCATGTCCGCATTTCGCTCGCACGGGCGCGGACATCTCAACGGACCAGTGGTGGTGATTGGCACCGGTCTGCTTGGTACCAGCATTGGACTGGGCCTGCGGGGACGCGGCGTGCCCGTGTTCCTCTCTGATCCGTCGCCCACCAATCAGGCCATAGCCGTGGACATCGGCGCCGGCCAGCCGCTGGGTCAGCTCGGGGACGAGGCGCCGGAACTCGTGGTCGTGGCAGCACCGCCGGATGTGACGGCACACGTTGTGACGCGCGCGCTGGCCGACTACCCCGATTCCGTGGTGGTGGACATCGCCAGCGTCAAGGCGGCCATCCTTGCGGATTTGCAGGGCAGCGGCGCTGACATGGCCCGTTACGTGGGCACGCACCCGATGGCAGGACGCGAAAAGTCCGGTCCCGTGGCCGCCCGCGGTGAGCTTTTCACCTCCATGCCGTGGGTGGTTTGCCCGAGCCCGGAATCATCCGCCGCCGCCCTGCAGGCAGCGCGTTCCCTGGCCACCGATCTCGGTGCCGTGGTTTCGGAGTTCACCTCTGACGAACACGATGCGGCAGTGGCGCTGGTGTCGCACCTGCCGCAGGTCATGTCATCGCTGCTGGCCAGCCGGCTGCAGGGGACACCACTTCATGCGCTGTCCCTTGCCGGCAACGGTCTGCGGGATGTCACCCGGATTGCGGCCAGCGATCCCGCCTTGTGGGTCCAGATCCTCGGCGGCAACTCGGGGAAGGTCGTGGAGATTCTTTACAGTGTCCGGGAGGATCTGAACCGGCTCATCGGAACCCTGGAGGATCCCGTGGGGCCGGGCGCCAGGCTGGACCTGGCCCAGCTGATCAGCGAAGGCAACGCCGGGCAGGCCCGCATCCCGGGCAAGCACGGCGGACCGCCCCAGGCGTACTCGTGGCTGACGGTCCTGGTCGACGATCGGCCGGGCCAAATCGCGAAGCTCCTCACCGAAATCGGCGAGATCGGCGTCAACGTGGAGGACCTGAGGCTTGACCATTCCTCGGGGCAGAACGTAGGCATGGTGGAACTCTCGGTGCTGCCAAACAAGCATGACCACCTGATCGAAGCACTCAACGACCGCGGATGGCGGGTACTGCAGTAATGACACAGGAACTTCTTGACACCGTGCCGGCCTTGCGGGTCGGCAGGCCTTTGGTGGTAGCCATCGACGGGCCTTCAGGCTCCGGCAAGTCCAGCGTCAGCAAGGAAGTGGCCCGCAGGCTTCACCTTGCCTACCTGGACACCGGCGCCATGTACCGGGCCCTGACCTGGTTCTGCGTCACCAGCGGGATTGATCTCACCGATGCCGCCGCCGTGGAACAGGCTGCCCGGGACATCGTTCTGGACCTGAGCACCACACCCCAGGAGGAATACGTCCGCGTGGACGGGACCGACGTCACGGATGAAATCCGCGAACCGGCCATTTCATCGGCGGTCAGTGCGGTAGCCACCACCCTGGGCGCCCGTACCGAACTGATCCGCCGGCAGCGGGCACTCATCGAACTGCACCACCGCCGCATAGTGGTGGAAGGGCGGGACATCACTACAGTCGTCGCGCCCGGCGCAGAAGTCCGGATGCTGCTGACGGCCAGTGAGGAAGCGCGGCTTCGCCGCCGCGGCATCCAGTTGGGCGGCACCCAGAACGCGGCGCAGCTCGCCGCCCAGGTCACGCAGCGTGATGCCAAGGATTCCACAGTGGTGAACTTCACCCAGGCCGCCGACGGCGTGGTCACCCTGGATTCGTCGGAGTTGGACTTCGCCGAAACTGTCGACGCCGCGCTCGTGATCGTCACGAAGGTGCTCAACCGTGACTGACGGCGTGCGGCTTCCTTCCGTCCTGACCATGACCTGGAGCCGGCCTGTTGGCTGGTTACTGGACCACGTGGTGTACCGAACGTCCGTAAGCGGACGGGACAACGTCCCCACCGGCGGGCCGGTCATTTTCGCCGGCAACCACATCAGTTTCCTGGACGGGCCGGTGATGTTTGGTGCATCACCGCGCCCCATGCACATCCTTGTCAAGAAGGAGATGTTCAAGGGTTTCCTCGGCCGGGTCCTCCACGCCTCCGGGCAACTCCCGGTGGACCGTTCCGGGGACCGGGCAGCGCTGCTGCAGGGCAAGCACCTGCTCGACGCCGGCCGTTGCGTCGGGATTCTTCCTGAAGGCACCCGGGGGACCGGGCAGGCGACGGATATCAACAACGGCGTCGCATGGCTGGCGCTGAACTCGGGGGCACCCGTGGTTCCGGTAGCGATTCTCGGCACCCGCAGCGGCGACGAACATCTCGACTCGGTCCCCAAACCGGGGCGACGCTTCCACGTCAGCTTCGGCAATGCCCTGACCCTCAGCCGCAATTCCGGCGAAACCGGCCGTGCTTCAATGGACAGGGCGGCAAGGGAAATCCGTGCTGCGCTTGCGGGGCACGTCCAGGAGACCATCCAACATAGTGGGCAGTCTTTGCCCCACGCGGATTTCCGCACGAACTTCACAGCAGTAGCCGGGACGCCGGCAGATGAGCACATAAGGAAAGCGCAATGAGCGATACGACTCAAACCTCCGGCCACTCCGGCGCCGGCGAAGACGAATACACGCCCACCGGCACGGACCAGGTGGCCGAGCGGCTGGCCGCCATTGACGACGACGAAGCGGAGATGCGTGCCGCGTCGCTCCGGGCCGGCCTGGCGGACTATGACCTTGATGAGGACGATGCGGCCCTGCTGAGCGGGGAGTACGACGACGAGGACTTCGACGGTCCGGTCAAGCTCGATCCCGTCCTGGCCATTATCGGCCGCCCCAACGTGGGCAAATCCACGCTGGTGAACCGTATCCTTGGCCGGCGCGAAGCCGTCGTTGAAGATACCCCGGGCGTGACGCGCGACCGCGTCATGTACTCGGCGCACTGGAACGGGCGCAACTTCACCCTGGTGGACACCGGCGGGTGGGAACACGATGCCCGCGGCATCCACGCCCGGGTGGCCGAACAGGCTGAAATGGCTGTGGAGCTCGCCGACGCCGTGCTCTTCGTGGTGGATTCCGCTGTGGGCGCCACAGCGACGGATGAGGGCGTCATGAAGATGCTCCGCCGCAGCAAGAAGCCGGTCATCATGGTGGCCAACAAGGTGGACGATTTCGCACAGGAGGCTGACTCCGCCACCCTGTGGGGGCTTGGCTTTGGCGAGCCCTACCCCGTCTCCGCCCTGCACGGCCGCGGCGTTGCCGACCTCCTGGACCACGTCATGGACACTCTGCCCGAGTTCTCCACGATCGAGGGCCTGGAACGCTCCGGCGGGCCGCGCCGCATCGCACTGATTGGCCGCCCCAACGTGGGCAAATCATCGCTCCTGAACAAGCTGGCAGGCTCGGAGCGCGTGGTGGTGGACAACACCGCCGGCACCACTCGCGACCCCGTGGATGAGTTCATTGAACTCGGTGACCGCACCTGGCGCTTTGTGGACACGGCGGGCATCCGCCGCCGCCAGCACATGGCGCAGGGTGCCGACTACTATGCCTCCCTCCGCACGCAGGCCGCGCTCGAGAAGGCGGAGGTCGCCGTCGTTCTCCTCGCGGTGGATGAGGTGCTCAGCGAGCAGGACGTCCGCATCTTGCAGCTGGCCATCGAATCCGGCCGTGCGCTGGTGCTTGCCTTCAACAAGTGGGACCTGCTCGACGACGAACGCCGCACCTACCTGGAGCGCGAGATCGAGCAGGATCTGGCCCATGTGGCCTGGGCTCCGCGGGTCAACATTTCTGCACTCACCGGCTGGCACAAGGACCGTCTGGTTCCCGCCCTGGACCTGGCCCTGGAGAACTGGGACAAGCGCATTCCCACCGGCAGGCTCAATGCCTTCCTGGGCGAACTGGTAGCGGCGCACCCGCACCCGGTCCGCGGCGGAAAGCAGCCACGCATCCTCTTCGGCACCCAGGCATCCAGCCGGCCGCCCAAGTTCGTTCTGTTCACCACCGGGTTCCTGGACCCGGGCTACCGCCGTTTCATCACGCGCAGGCTCCGTGAAACGTTCGGGTTTGAAGGCACGCCCATCGAGGTCAACATGCGGGTCCGCGAAAAGCGCGGCAAGAAGCGTTAATTACGACACACCGGGGGTGTGCGGGTGGCAAAGTGTCACCGGCACCCTCCGCGATCGTGTAAGCTTTTCAAGGTGGTTCGGCCGGACTGCTGAGTGGAAATCCTGGCAAACATTTGGATTGAAACGAAGCGGAGAACGGCGGAGCTAACGGGCTGTAGCGCAGCTTGGTAGCGCACTTGACTGGGGGTCAAGGGGTCGCAGGTTCAAATCCTGTCAGCCCGACCAAAACAGAAGCGCCCCGGAGAATTTGTCTCCGGGGCGCTTCTGTTTTGTGCCGGCTTTTGCGGAAAATTCCTACAGGATGTTCCGGAAATTCCTTATTTCAGGAACCTGGATGTCCTGCGGTCCGCCAATACCTTTCCCTGGGTCTGGCAGGTGGGGCAGTACTGCAGGGCCGTGTCGGCGAACGACACCTCCCGGACCGTGTCCCCACATACCGGGCAGGCCTCGCCGGTCCGGGCATGGACCCGCATGTGGCTGCGTTTGACGTCCTTGAGTTCACTGGGCGGCTTGCCCGCGGCCTCGGCCAGGGCTGTGCCCAGGATGCTGTGGATCGCGTCGAACAAAACCTGTACGGTCTCTCGGTCCAGTGACTTGGCGATGGCGAAGGGGGAGATCCTGGCGGCGTGCAGGATTTCGTCGCTGTAAGCGTTTCCGATCCCTGCTATCACGCTCTGGCTCCGCAGGACTCCCTTGACCTGCTGGGAACTGGCGCCCAGGATCCCTGCCAGCGTCTCGGCGTCGAACTCTTGGCTGAACGGGTCCGGCCCGAGGGCCGCGATGCCCGGCACATCATGGGGGTCGCGCACCACGTACACCGCCAGGCTCTTTTTCGTCCCGGCCTCGGTAAGATCCATGCCGTGGCGCCCGTCGGGGCCCGTGAATGCGAGCCGCGCGGCGATGTAGCCCTTGCCCAGCCGGAGCTGCGTGTCGGCCGGGGAGTCGGTGAACCGGACCCAGCCCGCCCTGGCGAGGTGGAAGACAAACGAGGGCCCGTCAGTGTCAACGCTGACGAACTTTCCGAACCGCCGCACGCTGGCGACAGTGCAGCCCTCCAGCGCGGCATAAGGCGGATCTGCGGTCTTAAGGACGGCGAATGAGACGATCTGGACTTTTTGCACCATCGATCCGCGCAGCTGCCCATCCAGGAATCCCGCCAAGCCTGCAACCTCTGGGAGCTCCGGCATGGCTCTACCTGGGGTCGGCCTGGCCGTCGGCTATCGCTGGCTTTGAAGTGGACCCTGGGTCCGGCGCGGGGTCGTGGATTGCCAGCGCAAGTGCGGGGTCCTGAACCGCCTTGGCAGCCTGGGAGCGGTCGGCGTCGGCTTTCTTGAGCGCCTTGACCTTTTTGCCGCGCAGCCGCCAGATCTTCCACAGGATGACGCCAGCCACAAAAACTACGACAGCGGCGACAGCCGAGATCTGCGTCCACAGCGGGAACCAAGTGGCTTCGGTTCCCAGGATTCGTTGACCGTTGTGCGCGGCCTCGGAGTTGCCGAACGTGATGCCCGCGGTCAGCAGGTTGGGCATCGCGAGGGCCACGGCGGCAAACAGGAACACGAGTATCCAGGCCCACCCGATCTTTTTGTGCGTTGCCTGCCATGCGACCAGGAGAGGCAATAGAGTGAAAACGAACCCGTAGAACATTCCCAACTGGATGCCGGCACCAAGATTCCCCTGCACCTGGCTACGGATGACGTTCGCCCACCAGACCGGCAGGATAGCCGCGAGGGCGAAGAATGCGATGACGAGGACCAGCAACGCCACTGCGCCGAGAATGATCCGCGGTGCCCAGTTTCCCTTTATCCTGGGCGTTTCCTGTGCAGGTGATCTCATGGGTCCCATCATGTCAGAATCATCCTCGAACGCTTGTGGAGTTGTGCCTATACTTTCAGCGGCGGCTTGTTTTTTAGGCCCCGTTGACAGTGGTGATTGACCCGATGAAAGGCCCCTGATGAGCAACATTCCCGAAGACCTGTCCTACACCGCTGAGCACGAGTGGATAACCGCACCGAACGCCGACGGCGTGGTCCGGGTGGGCATAACAGATTTCGCCCAGGACGCCCTTGGGGATGTTGTGTACGCGCAGATGCCTGAGGCCGGCAGCAAAGTGACGGCGAATGAAGTGGTGGGCGAGGTGGAATCCACCAAGAGCGTCAGCGACATTTACGCGCCCGTGAGCGGCGAAGTGGTGGCCCGCAACGAGTCCCTCGACACCGATTCGGCGTTGATCAACACGGATCCGTATGGCGATGGCTGGCTGATCGAGATCAAACTCGCTGAAGCTGACGCAGTGGAGTCTTTGCTCAGTGCATCCGAGTACGAACAACAGGTAGGCTAAACCTAACGGCTTCATCCGGTCAGGCCCACGGGCGTCTTCGCACGTCAGTGGCCGGATCGGGGCCCGAGTCGGATCTGCGCGGGGTGTCCGTCAGGGAAATGTTGAATGCAGGCGTGTGAGCTGCAGTGAATGAGGAGGAATCCATGGTTGGCCACAAAAAGGACCATGCCGAAGGCGATTACGGCAAGGGTGCGGCCAGGGCTTCGGAGACCACCTCTATACACCTCACCCCCGTCACCGACGAACCCGCCATCGCGCCGAGGCTGTCGTCAGACGAACGTTCGTCCGTGGAGGCGCTGCCTGCCGGCTCGGCCCTCCTGGTAGCCCACAGCGGACCGAATGCCGGCGCACGCTTCCTGCTGGACACGGACTCCACCACCGCCGGCCGTCACCCGGACGCCGACATCTTCCTCGATGACGTCACCGTGTCTCGCCGCCACGTCGAGTTCCGCCGCACCGCCCGGAGCTTTGAAGTGGTGGACACCGGCAGCCTCAACGGCACGTACGTCAACCACGACCGTGTGGACAGCGTTGAGCTCAAATCCGGAAACGAAGTCCAGATCGGCAAGTTCCGCCTCACCTTCTACCTCAGCCCTGCCCGCGCAGCAGGCCGCGACTGATACCGGGACAGTTGCCTGTGGCAATGGCACAACCGGAACGCCGGGGGCCCCAAGTCCTGAACATCGGGGAAGTCCTCGCCCAGCTCAGCGGCGATTTTCCCGGCATGAGTGCGTCGAAAATCAGGTTCCTTGAGGAAAAGGGACTGATCAACCCGCGCCGTACCCCGGCCGGCTACCGGCAGTACGCGGAAAGCGATGTTGAGCGTCTCCGGTTTGTGCTCGCCCTGCAACGGGACCAGTACCTTCCCCTGAAAGTCATCAAGGACTACCTTGATGCCATCGACAGGGGAGAGCGCCCGGAAAACCTCCCGCCTGGCGTCGTGGTTTCGCCGCGGATCGTGTCTGATGAACTGGCTGCGGAGCTCCAAAACCGCGGACGGAATTTCAGTGAGGAACAATTGCGGGCCGAGTCCGGTGCGAGCGTCCCCCTGTTGCAGTCGCTGCTTAGCTTTGGGCTGGTCAGCCACAGCAACGGCAAGTTTGATGAAAACGCGCTCCAGGTGGCCCGGGCCTGCGTGCAATTGGAGGGCCACGGCCTGGAGCCGCGCCACCTGCGTCCGTTCCAGGCCGCCGCCGAACGTGAATTCGGTCTCGTGGAGCGGGCGGTTGCCCCCCTCGCCTCCCGTCGCGATTCCGCCTCTCAGTCTCGGGCTGCCGAAGCCGCCCGTGAAATCAGTGAGCTTTGTTTGATTCTGCACCGCGCCCTGGTGCAGGACCGGATCTCCCGTATGGATATCTGATGATCGAAGTCGAGATCGTGGGCGTTCGCATCGAGTTGCCGTCCAACCAGCCGCTGGTCCTCCTGCGCGAGATCCATGGTGAGCGCCACGTGCCCATTTGGATCGGAACGCCCGAGGCCAGCGCCATCGCCCTGGCCCAGCAAGGGGTGGTGCCGCCGCGGCCCATGACTCATGACCTTCTGGTGGACGTGGTGGAATCCCTGGGCCATTCGGTGGTCAGCGTAAACATCGTGGCGGTCGAGGACAATATCTTCTACGGCCAGCTCCAGTTCGAGAACGGCACCACTGTCAGTTCGCGCGCGTCGGATGCCCTGGCGATTGCGTTGCGGGCCAAGTGCCGCATCTGGTGTGCTGACTCAGTTATGGACGAAGCCGGCGTCCGCATTACAGAACACGATGAAGGTGAGGATGCGGAGCCGGGCCCCACCGTGGACGAGGAGCGGGAACTGCGGCGTTTCCGTGAGTTCCTGGACGACGTGGAGCCCGAGGATTTCGAAGGCTGATGTCACGTTAAGGTTAAAGTTCAGGCTGAACGTTCCGACACGACTCGCTAAGCGTCCTAGATCTTTGACCTGAGGACGCCGCGGGCCTAACGTCGAAGGTATCAAGCTCCCATTGCTTACAGCAACCGCGCAAGTCACACTGTAAAAGTAGGACCCCCGCGAAATTACATGCATGGACTTCATGTGTGCACCGGCTGGTGCAGTGGTCCCCGGGAGCTTATGACAAGGAGGATCCAGGTGAGTCCCAAAGGCGAAGCAGGCGGGCTAAAGCAGCCCACAACGGCTGGTGTGGCCCTGCCCGCGAGCGGTGCCCAGGGCCTCCTGTTTACTGAAGACCTCCCCGTCCTTGACGAAGACGCCGGCTACCGCGGACCCACGGCCTGCAAGGCCGCCGGCATAACGTACCGCCAGTTGGACTACTGGGCGCGCACCGGGCTGGTTGAACCTGCCGTCCGTGGTGCTGCCGGCTCCGGGTCGCAGCGGCTTTATGGTTTCCGCGACATCCTGGTGCTCAAAGTCGTCAAGCGCCTGCTGGACACGGGGGTCTCCCTTCAGCAGATCCGTTCAGCGGTGGAGCACCTGCGCGAACGCGGTGTTGAGGATCTGGCACAGATCACGCTTATGAGCGACGGCGCGAGCGTTTACGAATGCACGTCCGCTGACGAGGTCATCGACCTTGTGCAGGGCGGCCAGGGCGTTTTCGGTATCGCCGTGGGCCGGGTCTGGCGCGAAGTTGAGGGCAGCCTGGCATCCCTGCCGAGCGAACACGCAGCAGTGCAGTCCTTTCCGGACGACGAGCTGAGCAAGCGGCGCGCCGCACGCAAGATCAGCTGAGCGGGTTCCTGCAGACAACGGACAGAAGAGGCCACCCCGCGGGGTGGCCTCTTCTGTTGTCCGCCGGAATCCCGTTAGGCGTCCGGTACTGCCGGAATTGTCCGGGGACCTAACGCTGGGTTCGGTTGCGCAGTCCGCTGCCTGCCGCAAGCAGGTTGGCCAGGAGGGCGTCGAACAGGGCTGCCGAGGATTTGGCCGATTCGCCCGGCCAGTGGTGCACAGGGTAGGCGGCACCCTGGATCTGCTGCCAGTTGGCCTGTTCCGGGATGCGCGGACTTAGCAGCAGGTCGCCAAACATCGATTCCATCTCCGCGAGCCGGTAGGAGTGTTCGGACGAGCCCGTGCGCACACGGTTGGCCACTATGCCCGCGGGGGAGAGGTTCGGTGCAAATTCCTGTTTGAAGAGCTGGATGGCGCGCATGGTCCGTTCGGTGCCGGCCACAGAAAAGAGACCGGGTTCAGCCACCAGCGCCACTTTGTCGCTCGCGGACCATGCCATCCGGGTCAGGCCGTTGAGGGACGGCGGGCAGTCGATGAGTACCAGCTCATAGTTTGTGGCGCCGGACAGGACTCCGGAGAGCCGGCGGAGGTCGCGGCGGCCAAGGTCGGGGCGGTCGTAGATGCCGGTGTAGGCCGAACCAACCGCGACGTCCAGCACGGCCTGGCCGGATCCGTTTAAGTGCCCCCGCGCCGTCCACGAGCTGCCCGCGACATTATCAGCCAGCTTGGTCCGGCGTGGGCTTTTGAGCATCCGGCCGATGTCCAGGTGGTCCCCGGGCTGCACGCCGAGGGCTGTGGTCGCGTCTGCATGGGGATCAAGGTCCACGACGAGTGTGGGGATGCCCGCGGCCAGCGCCGCAGACGCCAATCCTGTGGTGACGGAAGTCTTGCCGACTCCGCCCTTGAGGCTGCTGATGCTGACTACTTGCACTTGTGAGACCAAAACCTAACGCCGGCTGCCGTGTTGGGGGTAATGTTTGCTCCGGTAGTGCCGAAGCCGGGCGGCTCCTGCCGCCTTATTCATCATATGTGGCTATGCCGGCGATTACCGCCTTATGGGAGCGAGGCATGGCATTGCGGCCCGGTAAGTGGGCCGGTTGTGCCAGCCTTTGTCGATGCACGCGGGACATGACAGAGGTTTCTGTGACTGTGGACACAATGATTTGTGTTTGTGGCTACAGGTCTTGGACACTGTGACCACCTACCGATATACCCGCAATGATGCAGGAGAAGTATGTTTTCCAAGATTCTGGTGGCCAACCGCGGCGAAATCGCGATTAGGGCCTTCCGCGCCAGCTACGAACTGGGCGCCAAGACCGTTGCCGTTTTTCCCAACGAAGACCGTAACTCGATCCACCGCCAGAAGGCCGATGAGGCGTATCTGATCGGCGAAGAGGGACACCCCGTCCGCGCATATCTGGACGTTGCCGAGGTTGTGCGGGTAGCCAAGGAATCCGGTGCCGACGCCATCTACCCCGGTTACGGCTTCCTCTCCGAAAACCCGGACCTGGCCCGCGCTGCCCAAGAGGCGGGAATCACCTTCGTTGGCCCGCCGGCTGAGGTGCTGGAGCTTGCCGGCAACAAGGTGGCGGCACTCAAGGCCGCACGTGAGGCCGGCATTCCAGTCCTTAAGTCGAGTGAGCCCACGAAGGACCTGGACGAACTGATCGCTGCGGCTGACGAGATCGGCTTCCCCATCTTCGCGAAGGCTGTGGCTGGCGGTGGCGGACGCGGCCTGCGCCGGGTCGACACGCGTGAGGCCCTTCCGGAGGCCCTGCAGGCGGCCATGCGCGAAGCCGATGCGGCTTTCGGTGACCCCACCATGTTCCTGGAGCAGGCAGTTCTTCGCCCGCGCCACATCGAGGTGCAGATCCTGGCGGACGCCGAGGGCAACGTCATCCACCTGTTCGAGCGGGACTGCTCCATCCAGCGCCGCCACCAGAAGGTCATTGAGATCGCGCCGGCGCCCAACCTGGACGAGGGCATCCGCCAGGCCCTCTATCGTGACGCCGTGAAGTTCGCGAAGGCCCTCAACTACGTCAACGCCGGAACCGTGGAGTTCCTGGTGGATACCGTTGGCGAACGCGCCGGACAGCACGTCTTCATCGAAATGAACCCCCGCATCCAGGTGGAACACACTGTCACCGAGGAAGTGACGGACGTTGACCTGGTGCAGGCCCAGCTGCGGATCGCATCCGGCGAAACCCTGGCGGACCTTGGCCTCTCCCAGGACACTGTCCAGCTCAAGGGCGCTGCACTGCAGTGCCGCATCACCACGGAGGACCCGGCAAACGGGTTCCGTCCCGACGTCGGGAAGATCACCGGCTACCGTTCTGCCGGCGGCGCCGGTGTACGGCTCGACGGCGGCACCGTTTACGCAGGTGCCGAAATCAGCCCGCACTTCGACTCCATGCTGGTCAAGCTCAGCTGCCGTGGCCGAGACTACCCTGCCGCCGTAGCCCGTGCACGCCGCGCCCTGGCGGAATTCCGTATCCGCGGTGTATCCACCAACATTTCCTTCCTGCAGGCCGTTTTGGACGATGCCGACTTCATTGCCGGCAACGTGGCAACGAACTTCATCGACGAGCGTCCGCAGCTCCTGAAGGCCCGGGTCTCCGCTGACCGCGGCACAAAGCTCCTCAACTGGCTGGCCGAAGTGACGGTCAACAAGCCCCACGGCGAGCTCACAGTGCACTCGGATCCGGCCAGAAAGCTGCCAGCCGTAGGCGATCAGGAGCCGGCCGCCGGCTCCCGCCAGCGCCTGCAGGAGCTCGGCCCGGAAAGCTTCGCGAAGGCCCTGCGTGAACAGACTGCCGTTGCCGTCACGGACACCACTTTCCGCGATGCCCACCAGTCGCTGCTGGCCACCCGGGTTCGCACCCGCGACCTCGTAGCGGCTGGCCCGGCAGTCACTGCGCTGCTGCCGGAGCTCTTGTCCGTCGAAGCCTGGGGCGGCGCCACCTACGACGTGGCACTGCGCTTCCTCGGCGAGGACCCGTGGGACCGCCTTGCGGCCTTGCGGAAGGCGCTGCCGAATGTCTGCCTGCAGATGCTGCTGCGCGGCCGGAACACCGTTGGCTACACGCCGTACCCGGAAGAGGTGACCGAGGCTTTCGTCAACGAAGCCGCAGCCACCGGCATCGACATTTTCCGTATCTTCGATGCGCTCAATGACGTAAACCAGATGGCGCCCGCCATCCGTGCAGTCCGGGCCACTGGCACGGCAGTGGCAGAGGTAGCCCTGTGCTACACCGGCGATCTGCTGAACCCGGATGAGAAGCTCTACACGCTGGACTACTACCTGGAACTGGGACAGCGGATTGTGGACGCCGGTGCCCACATCCTGGCCATCAAGGACATGGCCGGCCTCCTGCGTCCGGCTGCGGCCGCGAAGCTGGTTGCCGCCCTGCGCGAACGCTTCGACCTCCCGGTCCACCTCCACACCCACGACACCGCCGGCGGCCAGCTGGCCACCCTGATGGCGGCAGTGGACGCCGGCGTGGACGCCGTCGACGTCGCGTCGGCGTCGCTGGCCGGCACCACCAGCCAGCCGTCTGCCTCCGCCCTCGTGGCCGCACTGGCCCATACCCCGCGGGACACCGGCCTGAGCCTGGATGCCGTCAGCTCCCTGGAGCCGTACTGGGAGGCCGTGCGCCGCGTTTATGCGCCGTTCGAATCGGGCCTGCCCGGCCCCACCGGCCGGGTCTACCAGCATGAGATCCCGGGCGGTCAGCTGTCTAACCTGCGCCAGCAGGCCATGGCGCTGGGACTGGGGGAGCGCTTCGAAGCGATCGAGGACATGTATACGGCGGCGGATCGTATCCTGGGTCGCCTGGTGAAGGTCACGCCGTCCTCGAAGGTGGTGGGCGACCTTGCCCTGCACCTGGTGGGGCTGAACGCAGACCCCGCGGACTTCAACGAGAATCCCCAGAACTACGACATCCCCGACTCCGTCATTGGGTTCCTGTCCGGCGAACTCGGCGACCCGCCCGGGGGCTGGCCGGAACCGTTCCGCACCAAGGCACTCCAGGGCCGCAGCATCAAGGTCCGCGACGTGGAGCTCAGCCCCGAGGACAGCGCCGCGCTCAAGGGCGACTCCAAGACCCGGCAAAGTACTCTGAACCGGCTGCTCTTTGATGGCCCCACCAAGGACTACCTCAAGAGCGTGGAGACCTATGGCAACATCTCCGTCCTCGACACCCGCGATTACCTCTACGGTCTTCAGCGTGGCGCCGAGCACGAGATCCAGCTCGAAAAGGGCGTCCGGCTGATCGCCTCGCTCGAGGCCGTCTCCGAGCCGGACGAAAAGGGCATGCGCACGGTGATGTGTACGCTGAACGGGCAGTCGCGCCCCGTCGTCGTCCGTGACCGTTCCGTGGTGAGTAACGTCAAGGCTGCCGAGAAGGCGGATCCGGCCCAGCCGGGCCACGTCGCCGCGCCGTTCGCCGGCGCTGTCACGGTGACGGCCAAGGCCGGCGATACGGTCAATGCGGGTGACACCGTGGCCACCATCGAAGCGATGAAGATGGAAGCATCCATCACAACGCCGGTGGCAGGCAAAGTCTCGCGCCTCGCCATTTCGGCAGTAGAGCAGGTCCAGGGCGGAGATCTCCTCCTGGTCGTTGAACACTAAGACTTAAAGCAACGCGGGGTCGCTTCCCGCCCATCCGGGTGCTGCATCGGACGGGCGGCAAGTGACCCCGCGTTTGTTGTTTCCGGCCTTGCCGGGACTGCTAGCTGCGCGGAGCGCCGTACATTTCCTCGATGACGGTCTCGAAGTCCTTCATTACCTGGGCACGCTTCACTTTCATGGACGGCGTCAGGTGGCCGGAGGCCTCGGTGAAGTCGGCCGCGACGATTCGGAAGGACTTGATGGCCTCGGCCTGGGACACCGAAGTGTTGGCCTGCGTGATGAGGTCCTGGACGGCTGCCTTGACGACGGGATTCTCCACCGCCTCCGCCAGGGTGGTGGTGTTCGGCAGGCCGTGGCGCTGCAGCCAGCCGGGAAGTGCCTCCTGGTCCAGGGTCACCAGGGCGCCGATGAACGGCCGGTTGTCGCCCACCACGAGGACCTGGGAGACCAGCGCATCGGCACGGATCTGGTCCTCCAACAGGGCCGGAACCACATTCTTGCCGCTGGCCGTGACAATGATTTCCTTCTTGCGGCCTGTGATCCAGAGGAAGCCGCTGTCATCGAGTTTTCCGATGTCGCCGGTGCGGAACCAGCCATCGGCAAACGTGTCGGCCATCAGGTCCTCACGCTGGTAATACCCGTGCATGACGCACACACCCTTGGCGAGGATTTCCCCGTCCTCGGCGATCCGGACCGAGTTTCCTGGCAGGGGTTTGCCCACGGAACCGATCTTGATCAGGGCCGGAGTGTTCACGGAAATAGGGGCGGTGGTCTCCGTCAGGCCATAACCCTCCAGGATCTGCAAGCCGATGCCCTGGAAGAAATGGCCAAGCCGTTCGCCGAGGGGACCGCCGCCGGACACGGCGTGGGCCACGTTCCCGCCCATGGCGGCACGCAACTTGCCGTAGACCAGTTTGTCGAACACAGTGTGCTGGAGTTTCAGTCCCAGGCCCACATGCCCGGCCTGCCGTGCTTTGGAGAATGCGATGGCGGTTTCCGTGGCCTTGTGGAAAATTGCGCCCTTGCCGCCGTCCTCTGCCTTGGTAAGCGCCGAGTTGTAAACTTTCTCGAACACGCGCGGCACGGCGAGGATAAACGTGGGCTGGTAGCTTTGCAGGTCCGCCAGCAGGTTCTTAATGTCTGGCGTGTGCGCCACGGTTGCCCCTGCGGCAACAGCCAGCACGGAGATGAAGCGCGCAAAGACGTGAGCCAACGGCAGGAACATAATGGTTCTGGCCTGCTCATTGACGACGTCGCCGAGTATGGCCAAGGCGTTGTCGGACAGTTCAACGAAGTTGCCGTGGGTCAGCTCGCAGCCCTTGGGCCGTCCAGTGGTGCCGGAGGTATAGATGATGGTGGCAACGTCACTGAGCCCGGCGGACGAGCGGCGCGCTTCAAGGTCGGCATCGCTGACGCCACGCCCGGCCTCGCGGACCGCGTCCAGCCCGGCGCCTTCGAGCTGCCAGACGTGCTGAAGGGCGGTGAGTCCCTCGGAGGTGGCAGCCTGCCGGATGATGTCTTCGTGGTGGGCGGACTCGCCGAAGGCGGCGACGGCACCCGAGTCGCCCAGGTTCCAGGCAACCTGGGACGGCGAGGAGGTCTCATAGATCGGCACCGACACGGCTCCGGCAAACCAGATGGCGAAGTCAACGAGTGCCCATTCGTAACGCGTGCGGGACATGATGCCCACCCTGTCACCGGCACCCACACCGCTTGCGATCAGACCCTTGGCAAGCGCGGAGACGTCGGCCAGGAAGTCCTTGGCGGAGACGTCCTGCCAGGCGCCCGCAGAATTCAGCCGCGAGAACAGTGCCGGGTTGCTGGGCTTGGCGGCCTGCCGCAGCACAAGGTGTGTGATGTTGGTTTCCGGTGGGACCACAACCAGCGGCGGAACACTGAATTCTCGCACTATAGCTCCTTCGATATCCATGGACCCGCACAGGGTATGCCTAAAGACTAATACGCCTGCAACGTGGCCGTGCAGTACTAAACCTACTGGCCAGTAACATATCCGTCAAAGGATGCTCGAACGCACGGCGCCGGGCTCCCGGCACAGTGCCCGGGGCGCGCCTACAATGAGGCACTATGTATGCAACGTCCCCCGCATCGCAGGCCGGTCCGCCCGGCCGTCCCGCGCCTTGGCGGCGGCGGCCCCGGCCTGCGCGGATGCAGCCCTGGCGGGGAGAAAGGTTCCGCGAGCATCTGCGGCTTCGGCGCAAGGGACTGGCGATCGGGATCGACATCGGCGGCACCAAAGTGGCTGCCGGTGTAGTGGACGCTGACGGCAGGATCCTCAGTGAGTCACGGCGGTCCACCCCCGGCAGTGACCCACGGGCAGTGGAGCAGGTCATCGTGGAGCTGGTGGATGAGTTGGGCGCGAGCCACCGGATCCGGTCAGTGGGCATCGGGGCAGCCGGGTGGATGGACCTGGACGGTGGAACAGTGCTGTTCAGTCCGCACCTCGCGTGGCGCAACGAGCCTCTGCGGGCCAACCTTCAGCGACTCCTGCGCCGGCCCGTCCTGCTGTCGAACGACGCCGACGCCGCGGCCTGGGCGGAATGGCGCTTTGGTGCCGGGCAAGGTGAGGACCGGCTGGTGTGCATCACCCTCGGCACCGGCATCGGCGGCGCCATGGTGATGGATGGCCGGGTGGAGCGCGGCCGGTTTGGTGTCGCCGGCGAATTTGGACACCAGATCATCATGCCCGGCGGACACCGCTGTGAGTGCGGCAACCGGGGCTGCTGGGAACAGTACGCCTCCGGCAATGCCCTGGGGAGGGAGGCGAGGATCCTGGCGGCGGCCAATTCGCCGGTGGCCCAGGAACTGCTGGCCACAGTTGGCGGCAGGACGGACCGGATCACCGGGGCGATCGTCACTGATCTGGCCCTGGCCGGCGACGCCGCGTGCCGCGAACTCCTGGAGGAAGTGGGGGAGTGGCTGGGCCTTGGATTGGCGAACCTGGCAGCCTCGCTGGACCCGGGGCTCTTTGTGATCGGCGGCGGACTCTGCTCTGCGGGGGACCTGCTGGTGGAGCCGGCCCGCAAAGCGTTCGCCAGGAACCTGACAGGCCGCGGTTTCCGCCCCGCCGCCGGCATCGAGCTGGCTGCGCTGGGACCCAACGCAGGGCTCATCGGAGCCGCGGATCTATCACGGGTGAGCAGCCGCATGCGCGCCTGACATGGGAACCGGCGGCTGCAGCTGCCCGTTACTGCGGTGAGGGCCGCAGCTCAGACGCGGGCGCCGTCGTCGTTCTCATCCTTTTCCTGGGGCAGCTTCATGATCAGGTAGACCACGGCCAGGATGAACGCTGCCACCATGCCCGATATCGCCAGGAGCGGCGCTGACCGCCAGAACATGACGGACAGGAGCAGCGCCGCGGGGGCGCCGACTGCGCCAAGCCAGGCGAGCATGGTCAGTGGATCTGTTCCCGCCAGGCTTGGTGGTTCTTCGGGAACGAACTCGCCGCCGTCGTCATCCACCTCATAGTCACGCGGGCCGCCAGCCTGGCCGTCCTGACCGTTCTGACCGACGCCGGCATCCTCACTGGGGCGGGATGGCCCGCCGCCGGGCGGGGCCGCGAGCCGTTCGGCCGCGGACAACTCCATGGGGGCAGGGCCAGCCAGGCCCAGGGGATCAAAGTCGCGGAAGGTCGCGGACGGTCGCGGCGTATTTGCGGGGTCGTCCCTGCTTGCGTCCGGGCCTGTGGCATCGGAGCCCGCATGGTCATCGGGGCTCCCTGTAGTCTCGGGGTCGGCAGAGTTGTTGTCCGGCGCGACGCTGCTGCCGTCGGCGGACTTCCCCTCCAGCCGGGCCACCAGGTCCAGCCAGACAGCATCGTCCTGGTTTGCACTCGGATCCGGCGAACCTGAATTGGGCCTAGTCATGGGGGATGCCCTCCTGGACGTGGGCTGCTGCCGTGTCCGCCAGCACCGTCCGGATAAACTCCACGGACCCGCGGAAGATTTCCTCGGCGTCGTTGTCCAGTGTTGCTACGTGGTAGCTGTTCTCTAGGGAGGTCAGGGTCAGCGGGGCGTTGGTCAGGCCACGGCGCAAAGCCACAATGCTGGAGTCTGAGACCACATGGTCCACCGTCGAACGGAACACCCGGACAGGTGCGGTGACCCGGGGGAGCAGCCTGACGGTGTCCTTGAACATCTTGTTTAGCTCGTGGGCGGCTGCCACCGGCGTCCGCGGATACGCGGCTTCGTCCATGCCCGGTTTTAGGATGTCGTTGGCGATCGCGGGGGTGCTCTTCATGACGAATTTCAGGATTCCGGCCAGCGGGGCGCGGGGATCGTCGATGACCAGTCCGGGGTTCACCAGGATTACGCCGCTGACTGGCCTGGTGGCGGCGATCCGCAGTGCCAGTGCCCCTCCCATGCTCAGGCCGGCAGCAAAGACATGATCACACTTGGCGTCGAGTTCCAGGAACGCGCGGTCCAGTTCGGCATGCCACTGCGTCCAGCGTGTCCGTGCCAGCTCCTGCCAACTTGTGCCGTGGCCGGGCAGCAGCGGCATCCGTACGGCGAAGCCGGCGTCCGCGAGCGACTGTCCCCAGGCACGGAGTCCGTGGGGGCTTCCCGTAAACCCGTGGGAGAGGACCACCCCGATCCGGCCAACGTCACCGGACGCTGTGCTGCTGAAAGGACTGTGGTCCGGAAGGCTGGTCATTAAGTCTCCGAGGTGGTGTGCGGGGCGCCCGGGGTGCGGGCCGGGGTTGCCGTGCTGGCTGAATGGTCGAGGAAAAACTGACTGGAACGGGCGAAAATTTCCGGCGCGTCAACGTCCAGGGTTGCGACATGTCCACTGTTGTGAAGGTCCACAACCTCCGTCAGCCGGGGGCCCAGCCTGTGGCGCAGGGTGGAGAGCGAAGTGGGTGGAACGACGGCGTCGGCCCGGGACTTGAAGACCTGCACCGGGGCGTCTATTTTACGCAAGCCGCGAACAGCCGCGCCGAACAGCCGCTTAAGCTCGTGCACCGCTGCCAAGGGCGTGAGCGAGTAGTCGCCGTCTTCGGTTACCGCCGCTGTCGGCTGTTCCTCCTGGATGGGCAGTGTGGTGCGCTGGAAATACTTGAGCACCCCGATGATGCGGACCCGGCGGTCGTAGAAGCTAAGCCCGGGATTTACCACGGAGACACCGGCCACTGGATGCCGTGCGGCCGTCAGCAGCGCGATGGCACCACCCATCGACAAGCCGGCCACAAAACAATGGTCCGTGCGGGCCTCGAGCTCCTGGTAGGCCGCTTCGAAGGTTCCGTACCATTCGCGCCAATTCGAGCGTGCAAGTTGGCGCCAGTCCGTGCCGTGGCCGGGAAGGAGAGGGACGGAGACGGCAAAACCCTGGGCAGCGAGCTCCTCCGCCCATGGCAGGACGCTGAGCGGACTTCCGGTAAACCCGTGGCAGATGGCGATCCCGGTCCTTGCATTGGAACCATGGCCGGGGTAGCTGAAAGCGGCAGGCCGGGGCGGAGTGCTGCTTTCTGTCATGACACCATCGTGTCACTGTTCCGGACAAATCTCACTAGAGTAGGGTTGCATTGAAGTGCTGGCCGGACCCATCGACGGGCCAGCCGGCAGGCTTCCGGAGAGGTTTGACACGTGTTCTATTGGGTCATGAAAAGAGTCTTCCTGGGTCCGGTGCTGCGGCTGCTTTTCCGCCCTTGGGTCAAGGGCCTGGACAACGTTCCGGCAGCGGGCGCTGCCATCATCGCCTCGAACCACCTCTCGTTCTCCGATTCAATCTTTATGCCCCTGATGGTGCCACGGCCGGTTGTTTTCCTTGCCAAATCCGAGTACTTCACGGGGAGCGGTGTCAAAGGCCGGCTGACGGCCATGTTCTTCAGGCTCACCAACCAGCTGCCCATGGATAGGTCCGGCGGCGCCGCGTCGGCGGGTTCGCTGAACGCCGGCATGGATGTCCTCACCAGCGGCGGCCTGCTGGGGATCTACCCGGAGGGCACCCGCAGCCCCGACGCCCGGCTCTACCGGGGCAAAGTGGGCGTGGCCAGGCTGGCCCTCCAGGCCGGGGTCCCGGTGATTCCGGTAGCGATGATCGGAACTGACAAGGTTCAGCCCATCGGCAAACGGATGCCTAATATCCGGCGGATCGGCATGATTTTTGGGGCACCGCTGGATTTCAGCGAGTACGCAGACCAAGCCGAAGACCGGCTGGTTCAGCGCAAAGTCACGGACGAAATCATGTTCGAACTGATGCGGCTTTCCGGCCAGCAATATGTGGACGAATACGCGGCCGTGGTGAAACTACGGCTCGCCGGGGTGGAGACCACCGAACCCATGGAACCTGCGGAGCCCGGCAGCAAGGACCCGGACGCAAGCTGACTGTGACGCCGCTCTCCGAACGCGTGACGGTCAGGTGTCCTGAAGCCAGCGGCGAGCATTAGTCTTAGATGGTGACTGAGCTATCTGCAAAACCTGCCTTTTCGCTGTCCAGCACCGCCCAGAGCGGAGCAGCCAACTATCCTGGCCTTGATGACTGGCGGAATCTTCCCGTCTCCCAGCAGCCCAGCTGGCAGGACAAGGACGTCTTTGACGCCTCGGTCCGGGAACTTTCCGTCCTCCCGCCGCTGGTTTTTGCCGGCGAAGTCGATGTCCTGCGTGAGCGGCTGGCAGCCGCGGCCCAGGGCAAGGCGTTTTTGCTCCAGGGCGGCGACTGCGCTGAGACCTTTGAGGCTGCCACTGCAGACAAGATCAGCGCCCGTGTGAAAACCATCCTGCAGATGGCGGTGGTGCTCACTTACGGTGCCGCGATGCCCGTCATCAAGATGGGCCGAATGGCCGGCCAGTTCGCCAAGCCACGTTCTTCCAATGACGAAACCCGCGATGGCGTGACGCTTCCGGCGTACCGCGGCGACATCGTCAACGGCTACGATTTCACGCCTGAATCCCGCGGCCACGACGCTGCCCGGATGCTCAGGGCCTACCACACGTCGGCGTCCACGCTGAACCTCATCCGGGCCTTCACACAGGGTGGCTTTGCCGACCTTCGTTCGGTGCACCAGTGGAACAAGGGCTTCACCGAAAACCCGGCGCACGCCCGCTATGAGTCCCTGGCCCGCGACATTGACCGTGCCATCAAGTTCATGGCGTCCTGCGGTGCGGACTTCGAGGCACTCAAACGGGTGGAGTTCTTCGCGAGCCACGAAGCGCTGCTGCTGGACTATGAGCGGGCCCTGACCCGCATCGACTCCCGCACTGGTTTCCCCTACGACACCTCCGCGCATTTCCTCTGGATCGGGGAGCGGACGCGCGGACTCGACGACGCCCACGTCGACTTCCTCTCCCGCGTCCGCAATCCGATCGGCGTGAAACTGGGCCCGTCCACTTCCGGCGACGACGCCCTGCGCCTCATCGACAAACTGGACCCGGAGCGCGAACCCGGCCGCCTGACATTCATCACGCGCATGGGTGCGGGAAACATCCGCGAAAAGCTTCCCGCCGTCGTCGAAAAGGTCACCGCTTCCGGCGCCCAGGTCCTCTGGGTCACGGATCCCATGCATGGCAACACCGTCACGTCGCCCAACGGCTACAAGACGCGCAATTTCGACGACGTTATTGACGAAGTGCGCGGGTTCTTCGAAGTGCACCACGCCTTGGGCACCGTTCCTGGTGGCCTGCACGTGGAGATGACCGGCGACGACGTTGCCGAATGCCTCGGCGGTGCCGATCCAGTGGACCAGGACGCGTTCCTGGACAAGTACGAGTCGGTCTGCGACCCCCGCCTGAACCACATGCAGTCACTCGAAATGGCGTTCCTTGTGGCCGGGGCACTTGTCAAGCACTGAACCCCTGATCACGACGGTGGTGTAGCCGGCAGGCCGCCGGTTACACCACCGTGAGGGTGATGACGGACCCTTCCGGGACGTCCTCGTTCACAGGGTCCTGGTCCCGGACCGTGCCGAAGAAGCCGCCCAGGATGTTGTTGACCTCAACCTTGAATCCCAGGGCTTCCAGTCCCTTGCGGGCTTCCGCGGCCCGCTTGCCGACGAAGCTGGGCACCTTTACAAGCTTGGGTCCGTCAGAAATCCTCAGTGTCACCGTTGAGCCCTTCGTCAGGGTTCCGGTGGCCGGCGACTGCGCGGCAACCGATCCCTTGGGCACCTTGGGATCGTGGACCTCGTCCTTCGCGACGTCGGCCTTGAGGCCGGCGGCTTCGATGGCGTCCACGGCCTCGTTCTCTTCCAGGCCCACCACGGCGGGCACTGGTATTGGCTGCGTCCCCTTGGACACCAGCAGGTTCACCGGTGTGCCGTGCCGGGCGGGAATCGCGGACGCCGGATCCTGGGCGAGCACCACGCCGGCGGCAACGGCCTCATCAAATTCTTCGGTGACATTCCCCAGGGCCATCTCAGCCTGGTTCAGTGCCACCTTGGCTTCCTCGAGGGTTCCGCCCGTCAGCTTCGGCAGCCCGAACAGCTGTGGTCCTTTGGAGACAAACAGCGCCACTGGCAGGAACTTCCTGATTTCGGTCCCGGCCGCCGGGTCTGAGCCCACCACCAATCCCGAGGGAACGTCGTCGTCGAATACATCGTTGGTCCGGGACTGGAAGCCTGCCTTGCTCAATAGCTGCTGCGCCTGTGCCACTGACTTGTTGGCGACCGCCGGAATGGTGGCCGCGGATCCGGGCCCCATACCAAAGAACCAGCCGGCCCCGGTGGCGAGCAACGCGATGATGATCAGGACTACCGCCCACAAGATGCCGCGGCGCCGCGGGCTGCCTTCGCGCAGGCTCCGGACGGGGGTGGCCGCAGCGCGGGACCGTGCCTTCTCGTCCTCGCGATCGGCTTTGCGCTGCTCACGCTTGCTGAGCGGGACGGCAGCCGAATCTGGTGATTGGTTCCGGGCATCCTGTGTGTACTGGATGTGCTGTGTTTCGGGAGGGTAGCGATCCTCCGGCGGGTACAGGGCATGCTGCGCGTAAGGGGAGTGCGGCTGGCGCGACGGTTGCGGAGGTTGCGGGGGCTGCGGCCGGGAAAGGGACGACAGCGCGGCGGTGGGATTGTTCGTCCGCGCGATGATCTCGGTGGGATTCTGCTGCCCGGCAGGGACGGCGGCCGGGGGCAGGAGGTCCAGTTCGGAATTCGTGAGGTTCGTCCGGATATGGCGCAGTTCCTGCAGGAGGGCATGGCCGTCCACGGGCCGGTTTTCCGGGTCGTTGGAGGTACACCACTGAACAAGTTCATCCATTTCAGCGGCGAGCCCAGGCACCAGGGCCGACGGCGGGCCCACGGTTTCGTGGACATGCTTGTAGGCAACCTGGATGGGGACGTCGCCGCCGTATGGCTGTTGGCCGGTGAGCATCTCATACAGCATGATGCCCACTGAGTAGATGTCGCTGCGTGCATCGGCAGTCTTTCCAAGCACAAGCTCGGGGGAGAGGTAGCCTACGGTACCGATCAGGGTTCCCGTGCTGGTGGACGTTGTCACGGCGCGGGCCAAACCGAAGTCGCCGATCTTGATGCGGCCGTCGTCGGCGATGAGCACGTTTTCAGGTTTGACATCGCGGTGGATCAGCCCGGCGGCGTGGGCCTCGCCCAGGCCTTCAACCACAGGATCAATCAAGGCAAGGGCCAGCCGGGGAGGCAGCGCACCCTTTGACCTGATGACGTCCCGAAGGGTGTGGCCCTTGATGTACTCCATCACCAGATAGGCCGTCAGTCCGTCATTGCCCTGGTCCAGTACGCCCACCACGTGCGGATGGGACAGTTTCGCAGCGGCCTTCGCCTCACTGCCAAGCCGCCCCAGGAAGGTCTCATCCGTGGCGAGGTGGGGATGGAGGACCTTCAGGGCAACATCCCGCTCCAACCGGAGATCGGTTGCCAGATAGACGGTGGACATGCCTCCGCGCGCGACTTTGGAGCGGACGGCATAGCGGTTATCCACCAGCGTTCCAGCAAGGAGGTCAGACACGTGTTCCTGCACCCTACGATCCTAATCCCGCAGTGAAAAGGGTCCGAACCGCCGTGCGGTCCGGACCCTTTTCGTTATCCCCGGAGTTCGTTTCAGCAAACCGCGGGCGCCTTGCGTGGTGGCTGTTTAGCCGAAGTTCATCTGATGCGCCTTGATGGCCTCAACATAGGCCTTGGTGTCGTCGTACATGCCGTACTTGCTGACCGAGTACTGGCCCTGGTAGTAGCCGGCGATGGCCGTGTCCTGGTCCTTGCTCGTGGCGATTAGCCGCTTGATGATGGCCACACCGGCCGTGGCGTTGTCGTAGGGATCCAACAGATTCAGTTTCCGCCCCACCAGATCCGAGGCCCACTCGCCGGAAGTCGGAATCACCTGCATGGTCCCGATGGCGTTGGCAGGGGATACCGCGCGCTGGTTGAAGCCGGATTCCTGGTATGCGAAGGCAAGGGCCACGGACGGCTCCACACCCATAGCACACGCTGTGTCCGCCACAATGGTGCGCATTTGCTCGCGTGACGGAACCGGGGAGGCGTTCAGCAAGGCTTTGTTCTCGTTGGCGGAGCTGACCACGGCTGCGGGGTAGGTGAAACCAAGGAATGAGCTCGGCACAAGCGGTGTCACGGTGGCGGCCGGAGTCGACGACGCCGGCTGGAGGGAGGCACCCGGAATGACAAGCTTGTTGCCCGGGTAAATGACGCTGGTCATGCTGAGCTGGTTGGCCGCCAGGACGTCCGAGAGCTTGACGCCGTGCTTGGAAGCGATCGCGGACAGGGTATCGCCCGCCTTGACCGTGTAGGAGCCACCCGGAGCGGGCGCCGCCGCCGGTGCAGCCGGAGCGGGCGCTGGCTGTGGGGCCGGGGCTGCAGGGGCCGGTGATTCGCCCGAACCGACCTTGACCTTCTGGCCGGGGTAGATGATGGAGCGCATGTTCAGGCCGTTCCAGCTGAAGATGTCCGACAGGCTGACGTTATGCCGGGTTGCGATGGCGCTGAGAGTGTCGCCGGCCTTCACCGTGTAGCTGCCGCCGGAACTGGCCAGTGCGGCCGGAGCAGGGGCTGCCGGAGCCGGAGCCGCTGAAGGGGAGGAAGCCGAGCCGGACAGCTTGATCTTCTGGCCGGGGTAGATGATCGTGTTCGGCTGGAGGTTGTTCAGCTTCAGGACTTCGTTGGTGTTGAGCCCGTATTTCCCGGCGATGGCGCTGACGGTGTCGCCCCGGGCAATGGTGTACTCATCGGGGGCGGATGGCTGTGCCGGCTGGAAGGCTGCCGGAATGGTGGTGGAAACAGAGGCTGCCGGGATAAGGGCTGCTTTGGGTTCGGCGGCCTGGGCCTTCATGGCGGCGGCAAGCGTTGCCGGGATCACCCGGGAGGGTGGCTGTGCGGCGGCGGGTTGTGCGAGGGCCAAGGATGACAAGACGACCGCAGGAAGTGCCGCCGTGGTGACGGCAATCATGGGCAGACTCGGCCTCGGGGTCTGCTTTGGCGCGCGGGACGTCGTCATGGATGGAATCCTCTTCTAGAACTGCCGGGACGGGGTAATGTCGTGTGATTACTGATACTAGTGTTACTTAAGTTATTGCTGTTACAAATGTTATCTATGTGAATTTCTCATGAATTCAGCCATAGCACAAGAGCCTGGCTTTGCCCGGCATAGCTGGTTTTGTGGAGTGTCGCCTGTTTCGTTGGGGCGCCTGCGAAACCCGACTAGGCGGCAGGGCTCCGGCCGTGGCAACCTTGATCCGTGAGTAACGTAGAAAGCCTTGTGGGCGAGTGGCTGCCCCTGCCGGATGTCGCGCAGTTGTTGGACGTTTCGATTACGAAAGTCCACAGCCTTATTGATGAACGGGCGCTGGCGGCCCTGCGGGTCGGCGAGCGGCGGATACGGTCAGTTCCGGCCGCTTTTATCCTGGACGGCCAGGTTGTCGACAGCTTGAGGGGGACCATTGTGGTCCTGGCTGACGCGGGCTATTCCGATGAGGACTTGATCATCTGGCTGTTCACGGCCGACGAATCGCTGCGTGGCCGGCCGATTGATGCATTGCGGGAAGGCCGCAAAACCGAAATCAGGCGCAGGGCGCAGACTCTGGCCTGGTAGTGCCGGAGACCGGCAGCGCTGAAACTAGGCGGCGCGGCTGACGGTGGCTTCCGCCAGCCGCCGGAGTGCCGTCTTTGGCAGCTCGTCGAGTGGCAACAGTTCCAAGGCCTCGTAAGCGGCCGCGCCGAATTCGCCGATCAGCAATTCGGTTGCCTGCAGGGCCCCGGACTCTTCAATGATCCGGCGGATCTCGGCAACATCCCCGTCGCCCAGGTCCGGGCTGCCGAGCTTGGCGTCAATGAAGGTGGATTCTTCGGCCGAAGCCTGTTCGAGAGCCAGTGCAATAAGGACAGTCCTCTTGCCTTCGCGCAGGTCATCACCTGCCGGTTTGCCGGTGGTAACGGGGTCGCCGAACACGCCCAGGACGTCGTCGCGAAGTTGGAAGGCCTCGCCCAGGGGCAACGCAAAGCCGGAGTATCCTCTGAGGAGTTCGTCCGAGGCCCCGGCGAGTGCGCCGCCAAGTGCAAGCGGATGCTCAGTGGAATATTTGGCGGACTTGAACCTGATAATCGACTGGGCGCGGGTCACTGCTCCTGCACGGTCCCGGACGGGGCCGGCTACTTCTTCCAGGATGTCCAGGTATTGCCCGGCCATCACTTCGGTGCGCATGAGGTTGAAGATCAGCCGCGCCCGGCTTCCCGAGGCCGCCTGCCCGCCGATGTCGGTGAACGCTTCTTCGCTGAAGGACAGGCACAGGTCGCCGGTCAGGATGGCTGCCGCGTGCCCAAACCGTTCGCTGTCCAGTGCCCAGCCCTGGGCATCGTGCAGTTGGCTGAACCGGCGGTGGACACTGGGTCCACCCCGCCGGGTGTCGGAACGGTCGATGATGTCGTCATGGATAAGGGCGGCCGCTTGGAACAGCTCCAGGGCCGATCCTGCCGTGACGATCTGCAGTGCCGCTGGGTCACCGCCGGCGCCCCGCCAACCCCAGTAACACATCAGGGCCCGGAGCCTCTTGCCGCCGGTTACCAGGTTGGAGATCGAACCCATGAGGGGTTCGATATCGGGAGAGATGGCCGCGACAAGGGCTTGCCGCTGGGTAAGAAACTCGGTCAGCTCACCGGCGACTGCGGCCACGAAGGCGGTCTGTTCGAGCCTTAGCTGCTCTGAAACCGTCACTTGGCTGCCTCAACTGCCACGTTGGCGCCGATGGTGAAGGTGGATACCCCGGCCGCTTCGACCACGGCGACGTTGACTGTCTCATTGCCGTTCCTGACAAAGTCCTTGGACGCCACGGCCCCCACGGCGTCGCCGGGCACGGCTTTGAACCCCAGCCCCTCGAGATGCTTTGTATAGAAGTCCGCAACGGCCGCCGTGGGGGCTGTAAGGCTGGCAACCAGTGCCACGGTGGCGGGCTGTGAGTTTTTGTCGAAACTGCTCGAAATCACAGTGGCGCCGGGCATCACGGGTATCAGCGTTGTCGGAAACCCCTCCACAATTTCCCCTACCGTGGCCGACGTTCCGGGCGAGGCCGTCGGGCTTGCCGAAGCGGTGACGCTGGAAGGGCTCGTTGTGGGTGCGGAGGTGCCTGCCGAGGATGCGGTCGTGCCGGGCGCCGCGGGGCTGCAGGCAGCAAGTGCCAGCATCACGCCGGCGGCCAACGCCGCTAATCCTGTTGGCTTAAGACTTGTCGTGACCGTCACAGGGACTTTCCTCCTGGGGTTGATGCCGGACTCTGCCTCCAGTTTAGTCAGTACCAACCGCTAGAATTTCCCTTGTGGTGCCTGAGCAGAACAACCAGTACACCGAAGCGGGTCTTCGGGAGCTCCGGCGCAACTGCATTATGCACGTGGATATGGACGCCTTTTTCGTCTCCGTGGAACTTCGCACGCGGCCGGAACTTCGCGGAAAACCTGTGATCGTAGGATTTCCGGCGGATCGTTCAGTAGTCCTGTCAGCATCTTATGAAGCCCGTGCCTTCGGCGTTAAGTCCGCGATGCCCATGGTGGTTGCGGCCAGGATGTGCCCCCAAGCCGTCATTATTGAACCTCGGCACAAGCTCTACTACGAGGTTTCCGGACAGCTGATGGAGATCTTCCATTCCATCACCGAGCTCGTGGAGCCGCTGAGTGTCGATGAAGCATTCCTCGATGTCGGCGGGGCGATCCGGCGGTTGGGTCCCCCGCGCGAAATCGGTGAACTGATCCGCCGTCGGGTAGCTGCTGAACTGGGCATCACAGCGTCGGTGGGAATCGCAGCGAGCAAGTTCGTGGCCAAAATCGCGTCCACGCGCTGCAAGCCTGACGGGCTGTTGCTGATTGGTCCCGACCAGACGGTGCCGTACCTCCACAGCCTGCCGGTTGGCGCGTTGTGGGGAATAGGTGCCAAGACCACGGACGTCCTGGCCCGGATGGGCATCAGGACAGTGGCGGATGTGGCGGCCACCCCCGTGACGTCGCTGAAGAAGGTGCTAGGTGCCACCGGTGAACACGTCTACCGGCTGTCGTGGGGAATCGACCCCCGTGCGGTAACCCCTGTAAGGCTGGAAAAAAGCATCGGGGCAGAGGAAACCTTCGCCGTCGATACAGGGGAGGACCCGGTCATCAGCCGGGAGCTGCTGCGGTTGGCCCATCGCACTGCCGGGCGGTTGCGAAGTTCAGGGATGGTGGCCCGGACCGTTGCCTTGAAGCTCCGCTACGCCGATTTTTCCACCATCACCCGGAGCCGCACAGTTCACACGCCGGTGGACAGCGCCCAGCTAATCCATGCGGTGGCGGTCCAGTTGCTGGAATCACTGGGCCCGCGTCCCATGACCGTCCGGCTGGTCGGCATCCGGGCCGAGCAGCTCGAAGAGGCCGCCCAGACCTCCCTGCAATTGAGCCTCGACCGCCGGGATGACAACTGGCGGGCGGCAGAGCAGGTGCTGGATCAGGTCAGCCGGAAGTTTGGTGACAAATCCGTGCTGCCGGCCAGCCTGCTGGATCAGGGAAGAGGGCATTGACAGGCACGCCGATCCGGCGCCCGGGCGGCTCCCGAGGGGGTGGCCGTCTTTCAGAACCGCCCCCAACAAACTATCCTTATATGTACATAGTTTTCAGTTACTGCCGGACTTCTTGGACGTACTGCAGGTCTAATCAGCCTCGTGCCGGTGTTCGCATTCCGCCATCGTCGGCGGGGCGGGAACCTCCCGGGCACGCTGGTCGTTATTGGAGCAGGAGTACCGGATACGACCAGCCCGGACGTTGGCCTACTTAAGGAGGTCGTGATGCCGCTCTCGGAGCACGAACAGAAGTTGCTTGAGCAACTGGAGAAGCAGCTGCACGAGGACGATCCGAAGTTCGCGAATTCCATGGGGTCGGATCCGGGGCGAACCTGGTCCACCCGCCATGTGGTGATTGGCGTACTTTGCGCGCTTGCGGGGATCTTCCTGCTTCTGGTTGGCGTCACGCTCCAGAACATCTTTGTGGGAGTCCTGGGCTTTGTTGTGATGGGTGGCGGTGTCTACTTCGCTACGATGCGCAACGCAGCCGGGTCCAAGCGGGGCTCCGCTTCGGGCACAGGGAAATCCGGAAAGCCCAGGAGTTCCTTCATGTCCAGCTTGGAGGAGCGCTGGGACGAACGTCGCCGCGACGAATCATGAGGCACTGTCTCTGCTGATTGCTCGGTTCTCGGTGATGAACTGTCTGCCTTAGTGATCGGCGCCCTCACTCCTCCACTGTCCACCCCTCCACATCCCTCCCCAGCTGGACGACCTGCTGAGTGGGCCCGCTGCAGAAGACCCGCCCCGGCGGGTCTTCTGCGTTTAACCCCCACATCCCTCCCCACGTAGCGCTCCAAAGTTGCTACGTGGGGAGGGATGTGGGGGTGATGCGGCTTGGCCAGGCAAGCGCACGACGGCGGTTGGGGGCACCGCCTCAGTACCCTCAGATTGGGTGGTGCCCTCAGACGCGTCTTGCCCTCCACCTTCATCAGCGGTGCTGTTCCGCGCCAGTGCCGGCAAGGATCACCAAATGGGGCAAAAGGGTTCGTTTTGCGTTGACTGTGGGGGAAAGTGGAGTAATGTGGAGGGCATAAGAGGGTGGTTGCAAACATATGGGGATGTGCAGTTCCTGACGGCAGACAGGCGGTGGGCCAGTGTTTCTGGGCACGCATTCGCCACGTCTGGACGAAAAGGGCCGGATTATCCTCCCCGCAAAGTTCCGCGAGGAACTTGCCGCCGGGCTGGTTCTCACGAGGGGCCAGGAGCGTTGCATATACGTCTTCAGTGAGCAGGAATTTGCGAAGGTCCACGAGCAAATGCGGGAGGCGCCCATCTCCTCCAAGCAGGCCCGGGACTATATTCGTGTCTTTCTCTCTGGAGCCTCGGACGAGGTGCCTGACAAGCAGGGGCGCGTAACCATACCGGCGGCGCTCCGGGAGTATGCAGGCCTCGGCAGGGAGCTGGCCGTCATCGGCGCAGGAACCCGCGCCGAGATCTGGGACGCCCAAGCCTGGAACGAGTACCTGGCGGAGAAGGAAACTGCTTTCTCCGAGACCGACGACGCCATTCCGGGGATCCTGTGATCACCTGAACGGCACTGAAGACCGCTTCTTGAACGAGATCTCCAGCCGCCCATCGGACCGTCAACCTGGCTCACTTCCCCGGAGTCAGGCAGGCAGAAGATAGGCGCGGATGGGGATCTGGCTCAAGAAGCACCCCTCCACACCCGCCGAACGAAAGGACGAAGGCATGAACAACCACCCGAAGCCGACGTCCGAACGCCATGTGCCGGTCCTCAAGGACCGGTGCATTAATTTGTTGGCCCCAGGGTTCGAAGCCGCACGCCTCCGGGGCGAAGCACCCATTGTCATTGATGCGACGCTCGGCATGGGCGGCCACTCTGAAGCGATGCTGGAGCGCTTCCCGGACCTGCACCTGATCGGCATCGACCGCGACGAGGAAGCCCTGGCACTAGCGGGGGAGCGACTGGCTCCCTTCGCTGCCCGCACCGACCTGGTGCACGCCGTCTACGACGAAATTGCAGAAGTCCTCGAGGACCTGGGCGTCAAGGAAGTCCACGGCATCCTGATGGACCTTGGCGTCTCGTCCCTTCAGCTTGACGAGCGCGAGCGTGGCTTCGCCTACTCCTTTGACGCACCGCTGGACATGCGGATGGACACAAGCCGCGGGCAGACCGCCGCTGATGTGGTCAACAACTACAGCGAAGAGGAACTTGTCCGGATTATCCGTAAGTGGGGCGAGGAGAAATTCGCCGGCCGTATCGCCAACAGGATTGTCGCAGCAAGGGCGATTACGCCCTTCGCCACCACGGGGGAACTCGTGGAACAGATCCGCTCTGTGGTTCCGGCGGCTGCCGCCAAATCCGGCGGCCACCCGGCCAAGCGGACCTTCCAGGCACTGAGGATCGAAGTCAACGAAGAACTGGATGTGCTGGAACGGGCCGTCCCCGCAGCCGTGCAAGCAACCGCCCTCGGCGGGCGGATTGTGGTGATGTCGTACCACTCCCTCGAAGACAAGATCGTCAAGTCCGTTTTCCAGGCCGGCTCCAAGTCCTCTGCGCCACTCGGATTTCCGGTGGAACTGGAGGAACATAAAGCTCCCCTCAAAACCTTGACCAGGGGCACTGAGGTTCCCACCGCCGTCGAAATCGCCGAAAACCCCCGCGCCGCCTCCGCCAGGCTGCGCGCAGTGGAACGCATCAGAGCCAGGAGCGAAGCATGAGCACCGCCGCCGTCAAGAACTTTCCGGTCCTCTCCGGCAGCAGTGCCCCGGCGATAAGGACCCACCCTGCCGGCCCGGGCCGCAAGGAACGCACCCCCCTGTCCGTGGTGCGCTCGGCACCGAGGAAACGCCGCGCCCCGTTTGTGGTGATGTGCTTCGCGCTGCTCTCCGTGGCGCTGATGGCGGTGCTGGTCCTCAACATCTCGGTGTCCACCTCGCAGTACCAGCTGGTGGAACTGAGGGGCAAGCAAAGCACGCTGACCAAAGAGAATCAGGATCTGACACAGCAGCTCCAGCACTTCGAAGCTCCCCAGAATCTGGCAGCCAAGGCGGGAGACTTGGGAATGGTACCGTCCACCGTCAAAGGCCAGATCGACCTTTCCACGCTCGCTGTCACGGGCAAGGCAACAGCGGCCGTGAAGGGTGGCGCTGCGGGAGCCGTTATCCCGGCTCCTGCGGTCGCAGGGGCGCTGACTGTGGTCCCGCCGCCCTCCGCGTCGGAGCCGCTGTCGAACCGCACGCCGGTCCCCGAAGAGGCTGCCCCCGCAGCGGCTGTGCCGGCTCCGGCCGCAGTACCGGCACCGCCGGCACCAGCCGTGGAGCTCCACGGCGGTTCTGTTCCGGCCCCGGAACAGAAGTTGCCCGGGCAGTAACTGACCGCCGCTGAAAGCAGATCAGGCAGGAGGCCAGGCGACCAGCCGGGCATAACAGCAGGCAACAAGGCGAGCAGCAAGGGAATTTCGGTGGCACAGAGGACCGGCAAGGCAAAAGGCGGCAAGGTGCCCAACCCCACCAAACGGCTGCGCCTCGGCCTGGGAATCATGCTCACACTCCTGGTGGTGGTGGGCGGCAAGCTCTTTATGGTCCAGGGCCTGGACGTCGGCGGGATGGCTGCGGCTGCCCTTGACTACCGCATGCGCGAAACAACCCTCCCCGCCGAGCGCGGCAGCATCCTGGCCGCCGACGGCACTGTCCTCGCCAACAGTGTGATCCGGTACAACGTCATAGTGGACCAGACCGTCAACACCAAGACCGAGACCTTTAAACGCTTTGCCCAAGTTGATGGCAAGGACAAGCTCGTGGACGTCAGCCGGGAACAGGGGTTAAAGGACCTGGCCCTTGTCCTGGGAATGAGCCAGGACGCCATCCGCGAAGCTGTCACCGGTACATCGCGCTACTACATCGTGGCCAAGGACCTGAAGCCGGACGTGGAGCTTAGGGTCTCGAAACTCAGCATCCCGGGTGTAGACACAGTGGGCGTCAGCAAACGGGTGTATCCCAACGGATCCGTAGCCGGCGGGATTATCGGCTTCCTGCAGGACGGCAACACTGGCCAGGCGGGCATCGAGCAGACCCAGAATGGGCTGCTGCGGGGTATAGACGGCAAACGGCTCTTCGAAATCGGCGCCGACGGCCTGCGCATTCCCGTCGGTGTGGATGAACTGACACCCCCGCAGGACGGCAAGGACGTCAAGCTCACCCTTAATTCGGATCTGCAGTACTTCGCCCAGCAGGCCATCCAAAGCCAGAGCGACAAACTGGGTGCGGAGTGGGGCAGCATTGTGGTGATGGATACCAAGACGGGCAACATCGTGGCCATGGCGGACACCAACGCCCCTGACCCGAACGACCCCGGCCGGGTGGCCGCTAAGGACAGGGGTGTCCGGTCGGTGACCGCCGCCTACGAACCGGGGTCTGTGCAGAAGATGATCACGGCCTCGGCTCTGATCGAGGAAGGAAAGTCCAACCCCCTGGATACCTTCACGCTCCCGCCGTCGTACACGGTGGACGGCCAGACCTTCACGGACGCCTTCACCCACGGCACCGAAGAACGTACCCTTGCCGGCATCCTGGGTTACTCCATGAACACGGGAACCGTTGCGGCCGGCTCCCGGCTCAGCAAGGAGCAACGCTACGACTGGCTGCGGAAATTCGGCATCGGCGAGGCACCGGACATCGGACTGCCTGCCACCGCGTCCGGCATCCTCGCGCCCGCGGACCAGTGGGACAGCCGTCAGCAGTACACGGTGCTGTTCGGCCAGGGCGTCTCGCAGTCCACCCTGCAGACGGTCCGCGCATTCCAGACCATCGCCAACAACGGTGTGATGCTCCAGCCGCGCCTGATCGACTCCTACATCGCAGCAGACGGCACCGAGGAAAAGATGGCCCCGCAGCCGTCGCGGCAGGTGGTGTCGGACAGCACCGCGCAGCAGGTCCAGGACATCCTGGAGAGCGCGGTGACCGAAGGCCAGATCAAGGACGCCGGCATCGATGGATATCGGGTGGGAGCCAAGACCGGAACGTCCGAGTCCCCGTGCGACGACGGCAAATCCGGCTTCTGCGGCTACACGGCCTCCATGGTGGGGATGGCGCCGATGGACGATCCTCGGTTTATTGTGGAGGTGGTCCTGCAGCGTCCGAAGGGCAGCATCTATGGCATCACCAATGGTCCGGTCTTCCGCTCGGTCATGAGCCAGGTACTGCGCACCTACAACGTCCAGCCGTCCACCGGCGAACCGGCCCGGCTGCCGCAGTTCGCCAAATAGCACCCAGCCAAGCAGCATTACTTTCACCGCCCGCACGGGAGCAGTTTCCCGCGGGCATGTTCCACTAGCACCATCGGAGATCCCCTTGTCAGACCAGAACGTACCAGGCAGTCATCCAGGGCCGGCAGGGGAACCTGCCGCTGCCCGGTTCAGGCCGACGGCAGTTGCTGCGGTCCGGCTGGACAGCATCGGCGAAGCCATTGGCGTCCCGGTACTGGGCGCCTCCGCCGAGGTCGGCGTCACGGGGATTTCGCTTAATTCGCGCACCGTGGAACGCGGCGACCTGTATGTCGCGATGCCGGGGGCTGCCCGCCATGGCGCTGATTTTGTCTCCCAGGCCGTGGCGAGGGGGGCCGTTGCGGTCCTGACTGACGACGCCGGGGCGCGGCTTCTGGCGTCCGCGGAAACTGCCGTCCCTGTTTTGGTGGTGGACATTCCGCGCAACGTGGTTGGGCCTCTTTCCGCCATGATCTACCGCAGCCAGCCGGACCCGGGCCAGCCGCCGCACCTGTTCGGCGTCACCGGTACGAACGGCAAGACCACCACCACGTACTTCATCAATTCGCTGCTCCGGGCTCTCGGACAGCGCACGGGCCTGATCGGCACCATCGAAATCCTGGCCGGCGGGGAGGCCATTCCGAGCCTCCTGACCACACCCGAATCAACGGATGTTCACGGGCTGCTGGCTCTCATGCGCGAGCGGGGACTGGATGCAGCCTCGATGGAAGTGTCGTCCCACGCAGTGTCCTTCCAACGCGTTGACGGGGTAGTCTTCGACGTCGCCGGTTTCACGAACCTGACCCAGGACCACCTGGACCTGCACGGAACCATGGATGAGTACTTCGCCACCAAGGCTGAACTGTTCAGCGCCCGCCGTGCCCGGGCGGCCGTGGTGACGGTCGACGACGAATGGGGCCGAAGGCTCGCCGCCTCGACCGGAATCCCGGTCACCACCCTCGCGACGGCTCCGGGCGGAGCTTCGGCAGACTGGACGGTCACCGCTACCGCCGCGCGGGGCCTGGGCACCGAGTTCACGCTGCGCGGGCCTGGCGGCGCCACGCAGCAGGTCCACACCGGCCTGCCCGGCGCCTTCAACGTCGCCAACGCGGCGCTTGCCACGGTCATGGTCCTGGCCAGCGGAGTGGACGGCGCCGCCGTACAGTCAGCCCTTGCAGCCCATGACCCCTTTACCGTGGCGGTACCTGGCCGCATGCAGCTCGTCTCCGAGGAGCCCGCGGCCGTCGTCGATTTTGCCCACAACACCGATGCCCTGGCACGCGCCCTCGAGGCCGTTAGGTCACCGCTGCCCGGTTCCCGGGTGATTGTTGTTTTTGGGGCGACCGGACAGCGCGATCAGGGAAAGCGTCCGGCCATGGGGGCCGTAGCCGCCCAGCTTGCCGATATTGTGATCGTCACCGATGACGATCCCCACGACGAGGATGCCGCAGCCATCCGGGCGGACGTGCTTGCGGGCGCCCAGGCAGCGCAACAACAGGACGCGCTGGAATGCGTCATCGAAGAGATTTATCCCCGGGACGTGGCTATTCAACGGGCTGTTGAGCTGGCCCGCCCGCAGGACACCATCCTGGTTGCCGGCCGCGGTCACGAGGTCTGGCAAGAAGTCAAGGGAGTCAACCTTGCACTCGATGACAGGGTGGAACTCCGGAACGCCTTGACAGCCAAGGGATTCAACGTTCTCCAAGGCGAGCGGATAGAGTCCTAAACCGAGATGATTGCACTTACTGCGGCGGAAATCGCCGAAATCACAAACGGCCGCCTGGACGCCGATCCGGGGATCACCCCGCTTTCGGTGGTCACCGATTCGCGCGAAGCCACGGCAGGCTCCCTCTACGTCGCGAAACCCGGCGAGCACGCGGACGGCCATGAGTTCGTCGCAGCTGCCTTCGGCCAGGGTGCTGTCCTGGTTCTCGCGGAGCGCCCCGTCGCCGGGGCGGACGGCGCCAACTACCCGGCTGTCCTGGTCGAGGACGCCGTGTTGGCCATGGGCGCGCTTGCTGCGGAAGCAGTCCGCCGCATCCGTGCGGCCCGGGCCGCTACGGGCGAAACCCTCACTGTTATCGGCATCACCGGTTCGGCCGGGAAAACCACCACGAAGGACCTCCTCGCGGGGATCCTCACGACGCAGGGCGCCACGGTTGCCCCACAGGGTTCCTATAACGGCGAGGTGGGCGTGCCACTCACCGTCTTCCGGGCAACCACCGGGACACGCTACCTGGTCATCGAGATGGGTGCCACCGGCATCGGGCATATCCGCTACCTCGCCGATATGGTCAAGCCTGACATCGGAGTGGTCCTCGGCATTGGCACCGCCCACGCCGGGGAGTTCGGCGGGGTGGAAAACATCGTGCGGGCCAAGGGAGAGCTGGTGGAGGCCCTTGCGCCAACAGGCACTGCCATCCTGAATCTCGACGACGACCGGGTAGCGGCGATGCGCACCCGCACCGGCGCTCCCGTGCTGGGTTTCTCCGCCGAGGAACGCCCTGACGCCACAGTGCGGGCTGACCATCCGGACACCAATGCTTTCGGCAACCCTGAATTCGACCTCGTCCTGCCCGGCGCAGAAGCAGTGCACGTAAGCAGCCGCCTCATCGGTGCCCACCACATCGGAAACCTGCTCGCCGCAGCAGCGGCCGCGCACGCAGCCGGAGTGCCGGGCACGGACATCGCTGTTTCCCTCTCCACACAGTCGCCGGCCAGCCGCTGGCGGATGGAACGGACGGAACGCCCTGATGGCGTCACAGTCATCAATGACGCCTACAACGCCAACCCGGAATCCATGCGGGCCGCTCTGCGCACCCTGGCCGATCTGGGCCGCGGGCGCCGCACCTGGGCTGTCCTGGGCGCCATGCTGGAGCTGGGGCCTGACTCGATCCGTGAGCACACTGCGGTGGGCACCCAAGTGGTGCGCCTGAACATTTCACGGCTGGTGGTTGTTGGCCGCGAGGCGCGGGCTTTGTACGTTTCCGCTGTCCAGGAAGGCTCCTGGGGCGACGAATGTGTCTTTGCCGAAACCGTCGAGGACGCCTACGACCTCCTCAACGTGGAGCTTGAACCCGGTGACCTGGTGCTCTTCAAGTCGTCCAACAGCGTGGGGCTTCGGCACCTGGGCGATCGGATAGCATTACCCCCACAAACCACGGAACCTGCCGACGAAAGGAGCGAGTTGCTGTGATTGCACTGCTGATCGGCGCAGGACTTGCCCTGTTGTTCGCACTGGTGGGAACCCCGCTGTTCATCCGACTGCTTGTCCGCAAGAGCTACGGACAATTCATCCGCGACGACGGACCCACCTCGCACCACACCAAGCGCGGCACGCCCACCATGGGCGGAACCGTGGTGGTGGGCGCAGTCCTGCTCAGCTACGGACTGACCCACCTGATCATGTGGCTGATGAACCCTGGCTCTGCCGGCCCATCGGCGTCCGCCCTGATCCTGCTGTTCCTGATGGTCGGCATGGGCCTGGTGGGCTTCCTGGACGATTTCATCAAAATTTCACGCCAGCGCAGCCTGGGGCTGGACACGAAGGCCAAGCTCATCCTCCAGGCGGCGGTAGGCATAGGCTTCGCGATCCTGGCGCTGAACTTTCCCGACTCCCAGGGCCTCACGCCGGCCTCGACCAAAATCTCCCTGGTCCGTGACATTCCCTGGCTGGACCTCGCGTTCGCGGGCACGGTTGTCGGCGCCATTCTTTTTGTCCTCTGGTCCAACCTGATCGTCACGGGAACAACCAACGGCGTGAACCTGACGGACGGTCTGGACGGTCTGGCAGCCGGAGCGGCGGTGATGGTCTTCGGCGCGTACACATTGATGGGAATCTGGCAGAATAACCAGGCCTGCGGTTCCCCACGACAAGCCGGCAGCGGCTGCTACTCCGTCCGTGACCCCCTGGACCTGGCGCTTTTGGCAGCCATCCTCAGCGCGGCACTGGTGGGCTTCCTCTGGTGGAACACGTCGCCGGCCAAGATCTTTATGGGTGACACCGGCTCCCTGGCTATCGGCGGCGCCGTTGCCGGCTTCGCCATCCTGTCCCGCACCGAACTGCTGCTGGGCATCATCGGCGGCCTGTTCGTCCTGATTACCCTGTCGGTCATCATCCAGGTGGGCTACTTCAAAATCACCGGCGGCCAGCGCGTCTTCAAGATGGCGCCGCTGCAACACCACTTCGAGCTTAAAGGCTGGGCCGAAGTCACAGTCGTTGTCCGTTTCTGGATCTTGGGCGGGCTCTTCGTAGCCGTCGGCCTGGGTGTCTTCTACGCTGAGTGGGTAGTGCTCCTGTGATTGTTTCCCCCCGACTCGAACACCTTGTCAGCTGGGACTCCGACTGGGCGGGCCTGCGTGTTGTGGTCACCGGGATCGGGGTTTCCGGCTTCGCTGCAGCGGACACGCTCATCGAACTCGGTGCCCGGGTGGTAGTGGTCGACGCCGCCACCACAGAGACCGCCGAGGCGCAGGCCGACACCCTGAAGATAGTCGGCGCCGTGGACGTGCTCCTCGGCGAAGCGGCCGTCAGCGGAATCCCCAAGGTGGATGGCAGCTTCCCCGACCTGATTGTGACCTCGCCGGGCTGGCGCCCTGACCAGGCGCTCCTCGCCGCCGCGGCGCGCGCTCACATTCCGGTGTGGGGCGACGTCGAACTCGCCTGGCGGCTGCGCGTCCGGGAGGGTCACAAGACGGCTGACTGGCTGACCATCACCGGCACGAACGGCAAGACCACCACGGTTGGCCTGACGGCATCGATGCTGCAGGCCGCCGGCCTGAAGGCCATTGCCGTGGGCAATGTGGGCACGCCCATCCTCGATGCCCTCCGTGATCCCGTTGAGTACGACGTATTCGCCGTTGAACTGTCCAGCTTCCAGCTGCACTGGGCGGAGTCGTTGTCGCCCGTGGCCAGTGTCTGCCTCAACGTGGCTGAAGACCATGTTGACTGGCACGGCTCCTACAACTCCTACCTCGCTGACAAAGCGAAGGTCTATGCGCGGACCCAAAAGGCCTGCATCTTCAACGCCGAGCAGATCGAAACTGAACGGATGGTGGAAGACGCCGACGTGGTGGAGGGCTGCCGGGCCGTTGGCTTCACCACAGTCGCCCCGGCCATCAGCATGCTTGGCGTGGTGGAAGGCCTTCTGGTGGATCGCGCTTTTATCGAACAGCGCAAGGACAGCGCTGCCGAGCTGGCCTCCATGGCGGACCTGGGGCAGTTTGCTCCCCGCCACATGGTGGCCAATGCCCTCGCAGCGGCCGCCCTGGTCCGCGCCTACGGAGTGGATGCCCAGGCTGTGCGCCGGGGCATCCAGGACTATGTGCCGGGCAACCACCGCATCCAGACGGTGGCACGCCAGAACGGTGTCCACTGGGTTAACGATTCCAAGGCCACGAACCCCCATGCCGCAGCGGCGTCGCTGGCTGCCTTCGAGAACGTGATCTGGATTGCTGGTGGACTCTCCAAGGGGGTCAGCTACGACGAGCTCGTCCGGGACCAGGCGGCCCGGCTGAAGGCAGTGGTGCTCATTGGCCTCGACACCACTCCGCTGGCAGACGCCCTGCAGCGACACGCGCCGGATGTCCCCGTGATCACCACCCCGGCGGGCGACACTGAAATTATGCAGACTGCCGCAACGGGCGGAGCCGGCGCGGCCAATTCTCCGGTTTCCGGGGCGGACGTGATGTTCCGGGCCGTTGCGTCAGCGGCGCAGCTGGCCGTGTCAGGCGATACCGTACTGATGGCACCGGCAGCTGCTTCCATGGATCAGTTCTCTTCCTACGCTCACCGCGGCAACGCCTTCATCGAAGCTGTCCGCGAGTTGGTGGAAGGGCACACCCAGACCGGCGAGGAGTAACAATGGTCAGCACACCCACCCGGCCCAAGGCTTCACAGCCGCGCTCCGGCAAACCAGCTTCGCCCACCGGCGCCAGGCCCGCAACGTCCAGGAACACCCCTACCCGGCCCGCAGGATCTGCGACGCCGCCGGCCAGGACCACAATGCCGGTCCGGATCCAGGGCTGGTACCGAGGCTTCTGGTATGCCCTTGAAGGAACAGGGACGTCCCGCAACGGCTCAACCTACTACCTCATCCTGGGCTCCACGCTGGCCCTGACCGCCATCGGCATCATGATGGTGCTGTCGGCCTCCAGCGTTGAGTCCATTGCCGCCGGAAAGTCGCCCTATGGTGATGCCCTCAAGCAGGGCATGTTCGCCGCAATCGGCATCTTCACCATGTTTGTGCTGTCGCGCGTCAACGTGGTCTGGCTCAAGCGACTGGCCTGGCCGGTACTGGGCGCCGCCCTTGTCCTCCTGGTCCTGGTCCAGCTGGTCGGTGACGAAGTCAACGGCAACAAAAACTGGATTGACCTGGGTGGGATAACGTTCCAGCCGTCTGAAGCCTCCAAACTGGCGTTGGCGCTGTGGATGGCGACGGTCATGGCCAGGAAGGGCAAACTGCTCCGTCTCTGGCAGCATGTGTTCGTCCCGGCCGTGCCGCTGGCAGGTGCGGTGATCGGCCTGGTGCTGTGGGGCAACGACCTGGGCACGGCGATGATCATCATGATGATCACGGCCGCCGCATTGTTCTTCGCCGGCGTGCCGCTGTACATGTTCGGGTTTGCCGCCGTGCTGGGCTGCGCGGGCGCAGCAGTTATGGCCGTCACCAGTTCGAACCGGATGTGCCGCATCACCTCCTGGTGGACGGGCCAGTCCTGTGCCGAAGGAATCGACGCCAACTACCAGGCCACCAACGGGCTCTACGGGCTTGCGTCCGGCGGCTGGTTTGGTGTGGGCCTAGGCCAAAGCCGGCAAAAGTACAGCTGGATTCCGGAAGCCCACAACGACTTCATCTTTGCCATTATCGGCGAGGAACTCGGCCTGGTGGGCACCGTCGTCGTGCTGGTTCTCTTCGCCATCCTCGGTGCCGCCATTTACCGCGTGGTGGTGGCCCAGGACGATATGTTCCACCGTGTCCTGGCCGGCACCATCATGGTGTGGCTGCTGGGGCAGGCCACCGTCAACATGGCCGTAGTGACGGGCCTGATGCCCGTCATCGGGGTGCCGCTGCCGTTCATTTCCTACGGCGGTTCGGCGTTGCTGATGTCCCTCTGTGCCGTGGGGGTGGTGTTGTCGCTGGCCCGCGAACAAATGGCGCCCGCCATCCGGCCCAAGAGAATGCTGAAGTTCGGCGCCAAAAAGGCCGGCGGATCCACCCGCAGCACCAAGACCGCAAGAAAGCGTACCTAGCACCAGATGACTTCCCAGAACCTGTCCATTGTCCTGGCGGGCGGCGGAACCGCCGGCCACATCAGCCCGCTCCTGGCCATCGCGGCCGCGCTCCGGTCCGCGGCCCCGGGAGCCAGACTGCTCGCTGTGGGTACGCCGGCGGGTATGGAAACCCGGCTGGTGCCCGCCGCCGGCGTCGAGCTGGCCACTATCGACCGGGTTCCGTTTCCCCGCAAACCTTCCCTGGACCTGCTGAAGTTGCCCTCGCGGCTGGCCGGGGCGGTACGGCAGTCAGGCCGTATCCTGGACGAGTCTTCGGCTGACGTCCTGGTGGGCGTGGGCGGCTATGTGTGCACTCCGCTCTACCTTGCCGCCTGCCGCCGGGGGATTCCCATCGTGATCCATGAAGCCAATACCAGGCCCGGCCTGGCCAACCGCGTTGGATCGTTCCTGACCCGGCACGTGGCCACAGCGTTTGAAACCACCCGCCTGCGGCACGCACGCCACGTCGGCATGCCCATGCGGAGCGAAATTTCCGGCCTCGACAGGGACTCCGCCCGTGCTGCCGCGCGCGAAGCACTGGGCCTGGACGCGAGCAGGCCCACGCTGATTGTGACGGGCGGGTCCTCCGGCGCCCAAAGCATCAACCGGGCCGTGGCTGCTGCGGCCCGGGAGCTGGGCGCCGCCGGGATCCAGACGCTTCACATCACCGGCCGCGGAAAGACGGTCCTGGGGCCCGACGGCGGCCCGCTCACCGCAGCCGGCTACCGGCAGGTTGAGTACGTGGACGGAATGGAACGGGTGTACGCCGCAGCTGACGTGCTGCTGGCACGCTCCGGTGCAGCTACCGTCTGCGAAGTGGCCGCAGTGGGAGTGCCGGCAGTATTTGTCCCCCTGCCCATCGGCAACGGCGAGCAGGCGCTCAACGCGGCGGGGCTGGTGAACGCCGGTGGCGCCCTCCTGGTCACGGACAAGGAGTTCACCGCGCAGTGGATAGCGCAGAAACTGATCCCGCTGGCCACCGACGCCGCCCGGCTGGCCACGATGGCCGCCAGCTCCCGCCGGCTTGGCATCCGAAACGCCGATCAGCGCATGGCTGATCTTGTCCTGGAAGCGGTATCCGCATGATCCCCGCAAGCATCCGCAGCCAGGAGTCACTGGGCCGCGTCCACTTCATCGGCATCGGCGGCGTGGGCATGTCCGCGGTGGCCCGGATCATGGTGGCCCGCGGCGTCACCGTAAGCGGCTCCGACGCCAAAGACCTGCCGGTCATGGCGGACCTGGCTGCCGCCGGGGCCCGAGTCTCCGTGGGCTATGGCGCCCACAACCTTGGCGATGCCCAGACCGTGGTGGCAGGTTCGGCCATCCGGGCGGACAACCCCGAACTGCTGGCTGCGCGCGAGTCCGGCCTGCCGGTGCTGCACCGCTCGGAGGCGCTGGCGGCCACCATGGGGAATGACATTGTGGTGACCGTCGCCGGGACCCATGGGAAATCCACCACCACTTCCATGATCACGGTCCTGCTGCAGGGGGCCGGACTTGACCCCTCGTTTGCCATCGGCGCGAATGTGCCGGCGCTCGGCGTCAATGCGGCGCACGGCGCTGCCGGCATTTTTGTGGCCGAAGCGGACGAATCGGACGGTTCCTTCCTGAACTACCGGCCGAAAATCGCCGTGGTCACCAATGTCGAACCCGATCACCTGGACCACTACGGCACGCCCGAAGCTGTCTACGAATCCTTTGACCGCTTTACGGACCTGCTGCCGGCGGACGGTGTCCTGATCGCCTGTGCGGACGACGACGGCGCCCTGGCCCTCGCGGAACGTACTGTGGCCCGTGGCAACACCAGGGTGGTCCTGTATGGAACCTCTGACCGGGCAGACCTGGTACTGCACGACGGCGGCCCCGGGCACGTCGAGGTTTCCTCGGCCGACGGTCGATTCGCCTTGGAGCTGCAGGTCCCGGGCCGGCACAACGCACTCAACGCATGCGCCGCCGTCGCTGTCGCCTTGGAGCTTGGGGTCGACGCCGCTGCTGCAGCGCGCGCCCTGGCGCACTTCTCCGGCGCGTCCCGGCGGTTTGAACTGAAGGGCGAGGGACGCGGCGTGCGCGTCTTTGATGACTATGCGCACCACCCCACCGAGGTCAGGGCGGCCCTGACTGCGGCGCGGTCCGTAGCGGACGGGCACGGCGTACACGTCCTGTTCCAGCCGCACCTGTTCTCGCGTACCAGGGAGTTCGCCGTCGAGTTCGCCGATGCACTGAACCTGGCAGACACCGCACTGGTACTGGACATTTATCCCGCCCGCGAGGATCCCGTCCCCGGGGTCACCAGCCAGCTCATCGCCGATCACCTGGCCTCCGGCGGCCGCCTGGTGGCGGCCGGCGAAGCGGTGGCAGCCCTCGTGGCGGCCGCCGGGCCGGGCGATATCATCCTGACCGTCGGAGCCGGAGACGTGACCGGTTTCGGGCCGCAGATCGTGCGGGCCCTCGATGGGTAGTCCGCGCCGGCCCACCTACGCCTCGCCGCGCCGGCAAGCGGCGGCCAAGACGCCGGCGGAACCGGAAGTGATTTCCGCGTCCAAAAGTGCCACCCGAGCGCCGGAGGCACCATCCGCAGCAGCGCGCACTAAGGGGAAGAACCCGGACACGTTTGCCGCCCGGGAAAAGACGCCGGCCGGTGGCGACAACGTGCTGGTATTTCCGGAGCGGCCGGGTAAGCGCCGGAAGCGGCACTTGCTTGTTGCCCTGGGAACTGTGCTGGCGCTGGTCGCGGCACTGCTGGCTGCCGCCATCTTTTCTCCCATTCTGGCGGTGGGCACCATTTCAGTAACGGGGACCAAGCTTGTCACCGCGGAGCAGGTCCGGGCCGCGCTGGAGCCGCTGAAGGGCAAACCTCTGCCGCAGGTCAACGACGACGAGGTGGGCCGGCTGCTGGAGCCGCTGGTCCAGGTCAAATCCGTGTCGACGCAGGCGCGGCCGCCGTCGGAATTGGTTGTGCAGGTGCTGGAACGAGTTCCGGTGGCTTTGGTCAAGCAGGGGGAGCAGTACCAGATGGTTGATGTGGACGGCGTGGTGCTTGCCGCCACGGCGGATCCGACGTCTGTTTCGTTGCCTGTCATCGACGGCGGGGCCGGTGCCATCGGCAAGGATCTCTTCCAGGCCACCGCCGCCGTCCTGGGGGCGCTCCCGCCGGACGTCCTCGCAAGGCTGTCCAACGCCTCCGCCCAATCCGTGGACGCTGTGGAGCTCAAACTGGTGGACGGTCAAAGCATCATCTGGGGCAACGAAGGGGACAAGAAACTCAAAGCCAAAGTACTCGAGGCATTGCTTAAGGTTCCCGCGGACCCGAAGAACCCCGTGCGCGTGTACGATGTGAGCGCGCCCCGGCATCCGGTGACGCGCTGAACGCTCTCTCGTGGAAGTCGCAATATTTCACGGTATTCCCGCGACACGCGGCGCCGGTTATTGAATGTCCGAACCATAGGAAATAGCGTTCCAACATGAGTTACTTGACATAACTATAACCTTCAACTCGAAGGTTAAGGTTGCAGGCTTCAAGCCCGACTCCACAGTTTTCGCAATAGGACACGAACAAGGGACACGTAACGTGGCAGCTCCGCAGAATTACTTGGCCGTCATCAAGGTCGTCGGCATCGGCGGCGGTGGCGTGAACGCAGTCAACCGCATGATCGAGGTCGGCCTCCGGGGTGTTGAATTCATCGCCATCAACACTGATGCCCAGGCCTTGCTGATGAGTGACGCCGACGTCAAGCTCGACGTCGGGCGTGAGCTAACCCGTGGGCTCGGCGCAGGGGCGAATCCTGAGGTGGGCAAGCAGGCTGCCGAGGACCACGCTGACGAGATCGAAGAAGTCATCCGTGGCGCAGACATGGTGTTTGTGACCGCTGGCGAAGGTGGCGGCACAGGTACCGGCGGCGCGCCCGTGGTGGCACGCATCGCCCGCTCCCTTGGTGCGCTGACCATCGGCGTGGTCACCAGGCCGTTCACGTTTGAGGGCCGCCGCCGTGCCGGCTCGGCCGAGGCGGGCATTGACGCCCTCCGCGACGAGGTGGACACCCTGATCGTGATCCCGAACGACAGGCTCCTTTCCATCAGCGACCGAAACGTCTCCGTCCTGGACGCATTCCGATCCGCTGACCAGGTCCTGCTGTCCGGTGTCCAGGGCATCACTGACCTCATTACCACGCCCGGCCTGATCAACCTCGATTTCGCCGATGTCAAGTCGGTCATGCAGGGTGCAGGCTCCGCCCTGATGGGCATCGGCTCCGCCCGCGGCGAAGACCGCGCCGTGAAGGCAGCGGAACTGGCCATCGCCTCACCGCTGCTGGAAGCGTCCATCGACGGCGCCCACGGTGTGCTGCTCTCCATCCAGGGCGGCTCAGACCTCGGCCTGTTTGAAATCAACGAAGCAGCACGCCTGGTCCAGGAAGTGGCCCACCCCGAAGCCAACATCATTTTCGGTGCCGTGATCGACGACGCCCTCGGTGACGAGGCACGTGTTACGGTCATCGCCGCCGGATTCGATGATGTCAAGGCCACCTCGCCCTCGATGGACCAGTCCCAGCCGCAGGTAGCACCGCAGCGGCCTGCCGCGGCTCCCGCGCCCGCCCAGGCGCCCACGTTAGGCGGCGGCAGCCACCAGATGAACGTCCAGCCCGTCCACGCCGGAGTGGGCGCGTCCGGACTGAGCAACTGGGGCCAGCAGCGTCCGTCGGCCGTCCCCGCCGACTCAGGTTTCGACGTCGACCTTCCCTCAGTAGTGGAGCCGGATCTCTCGGGCAACCGTGCAGATGACCTGGATGTCCCCGACTTCCTGAAGTAGGGCACGGCTTGTTCCTTTGGCGGGCTGAAGTCTCACCCGGCGTGAGTGTGGCGTTCACGGACACTCACGCCGGCAACCTCGCCCTACACGTCGGGGACGACGCCGCAGACGTTCACCAGCGCCGCAGGACGCTGGAGAAGGCAGCGGACCTGGCTGCCGGATCCCTGCGTTTTATGGAGCAGGTCCATGGCACAGTCGTGGAAATGATGGACTCCGATACGCCTGCCCCTACCGCGGACGGCATGGTGTCACGGGGACTGCCGCTGGCAGTAATGGTGGCCGACTGCATCCCGGCAGTGCTCGTAGGCCACGGGCCGGACGGTCCTGTCCTGGCCGCCGTGCACGCGGGCCGCCCGGGGATCGCCAACGGCATCCTGCCTGCGGCAGTGGAGCGGATGCGGGCGGAAGGGGCCACCGCCATCCGTGCCTGGCTCGGACCGTCCATCTGTGGCAACTGCTACGAAGTCCCCGCTGAATTGCGTTCCGAAGTGGCCCAACAGGTGCCGTCAACGTGGAGCACTACGTCCTGGGGCACTGATGGGCTGGATCTCCCTGCCGGGGCGCGCAGCCAACTGGAGGCGGCGGGCGTCGTCATCGAATATGCGGGCCCGTGCACGCTGGAAAGCGACCAGCTCTTCTCCTACCGGAGGTCCAACGCCACCGGTCGGTTTGCCGGCCTCGTGTGGTCCCATGGGTGAGGGCTGACCATGGAAGACTCAGCACGGATGACCCAGCTGGCGGAGCGGCTCGCGGCTGTTCAGCGTCGTATCGGGTTGGCTGCAGCCTCGGCCGGCCGTGCCGGTGAGCTGCCCACGCTGATTGTGGTCACCAAGTTCCATCCGGTGGAGGACATCCGGCGCCTTGCCGCGCTGGGCGTCCGGGACGTTGGCGAGAACAGGGACCAGGAAGCCTCATCGAAGGCAGCGGAACTGGCTGAGCTTGGGCTCAATTGGCATTTCGTCGGACAACTGCAAAGCAAAAAGGCCAAGTCGGTGGTCAAATATGCCCGCGCACTCCATTCCGTAGACCGGCCGGCCCTGATTGACATCCTGCAGCGGGCCATCGCGGTGGAGCAGGACAGGACTGGCAGGGACGCCCTGCAGTGCTTCATCCAGGTCAGTCTCGAGGACGACGCCGGCGCCCACCGCGGTGGCGCCGCGCCGGCTGAAGTGCCGCTGCTCGCCGACCGGCTGGCCGCGGCCGACGGCCTGGAACTGGTAGGTGTGATGGCTGTTGCCCCGCTGGGCGCCAGTCCAGAGGCGGCTTTTGAAAAACTCGCTGGCATTTCAGCGTCCATGGTGGCCCGGCATCCGGGCGCCGGAGCCATTTCCGCCGGTATGAGCCAGGACCTCGAAGTGGCAATCCGGTTCGGGGCGACACACCTGCGAATCGGTTCCGATATTCTCGGATCGCGTCCCGACGTGGGGTAGCGTCGAACACATAGGAAGTGAGTGGCGGGGGATTCCAATGCTGTCAAGTTATTGGGCGGCCCGCCTACGGACACGATTAGGAGTCGACCATGGCCGGCGCTCTGCGCAAGACAATGATCTATCTTGGGCTCGCCGATGGCGATGAACACTACGAGTCCGAACACACCACAACACGTAAGGACGAGGACGATCCCATGGAAGCTGACCGCGAGGAACGCCGGGCTCCGGCGCCGATCCGCGAAGTCAGCCGTGAGACGTCGCACGCCCCTGAAGAGGAATACCGCGCACCAGTGACCCCCATCAAGCGCGCGGCCTCGAGCCGCGAAGAAACGTCCGGGCTTCGGCAGATCACCACGATCCACCCGCGGTCCTATAACGACGCCAAACTCATCGGTGAGAGTTTCCGTGACGGCATTCCGGTCATCATGAACGTCACCGACATGGGTGAAGCGGACGCAAAGCGCCTCGTAGACTTCTCAGCCGGGCTTGTATTCGGGCTCCGGGGCAGCATCGAGCGGGTTACTAACAAGGTCTTCCTGCTTTCGCCGTCATACATTGAGGTCATCGGCGACGACAAGAAGATCAGCGAGACCCAGGCCAGCTTTTTCAACCAAAGTTAGCCCATAAAGCTTATTGCGGATGCCAGGCAGGTACACCTGTCTGGCATCCGTGCTGAAATAGACAAGAAACGTTGGCAGGGCACTGCGGTATCCGGAATGGACATGGAGATATGAGTTAAGTCATGGGAATTGTTTTCGGACTTGTCTATATCATCCTCCTGCTGTTCCTAGTGGCGCTGATCATCCGCCTGGTTTTTGACTGGGTCCAGATGTTCGCCAGGGAGTGGCGTCCCCGCGGAATTGCCCTCGTGGCCGCCCATTCTGTCTATTCGATTACCGATCCGCCGCTCAAGGGGCTCCGAAGGCTGATCCCGCCGCTGAGGCTTGGCGGCGTGACACTGGACCTTGGTTTCCTGGTCCTTTTCATCGCCGTGAGCATCGCGATGGCGGTGACCAGGGGTTTCGCGTAATCTTCGACAAGACCTAGCGGGCACAGGCTAAGTTCCGGAAGCGAACTTATCCTTGTGACGCGAAAGAAATCTCCGGTTTGACACCCAGTGTTGAATTAGAGGAACCAGACAAAATTTAGGTACCGTAGTTTTGACGGCCGGAAGGCCTACTGACTAACTAGACCAATGAGGTGACCAGATGGCTTTGACGCCAGAAGACGTTGTCAACAAGCGCTTTCAGCCGACCAAGTTCCGCGAAGGCTACGACCAGGACGAAGTTGACGACTTCCTGGACGAAATCGTTGTGGAACTCAGGCGCCTGAACCAGGAGAACGACGAGCTCCGCAAGAAGCTTGCCGAATCCGGTTCCGCCGTGCCGGCCAGCTCCGCTGCAGCCGCCCCGGTGGTTGAGAAGGTCCCCGCGCCCGTCAAGGCAGACAAGGTTGAGGCTCCGGCGAAGGCCGCAGTCGACTCGAAACCTGCCGACGCTGTGAAGAAGAAGGAAGCCGAGCCGGTGGCCACCGCTGCAGCCGTTCCGGCCGCTGCCCCCGCACCGGCCGGCGGAAGGTCTGTTTCCGCCGAGTCCGCGGCCGGCCTGCTCGCCATGGCACAGCAGATGCACGACCGCCACGTCGCCGATGGCCAGTCGCAGAAGGACAAGATCATCGCTGAGGCCCAGATCGAGGCCAGCAGCCTGGTCAACGATGCCCAGGAGAAGTCACGCAAGATCCTCGGCGCCTTGGAGCAGCAGCGCTCGGTTCTGGAGCGCAAGGTGGAGCAGCTTCGTGGATTCGAGCGCGATTACCGCTCACGCCTGAAGGCCTACATCGAAGGCCAGTTGCGCGACCTTGACGCCCGCGGTTCCGTCGCGGCCCCCGAGGTCGAAGCGAACTAGTCAGTCAAGCAAGTATTCTGAAAGCCGGTGGCTGAGGTTTCCTCGGCCGCCGGTTTTTGTGATTAACATCGGTTTTACAAATGAAAGCACCATGACTGACGATCTTGCCGCCGACGCTGCACACCCGGTTCCCTCAACGCCCCGCCCAGGGAAGACGCTCTTGTTCTCCCTCTTCGCAGGCTTTGTAATCTTTGCTTACGTCTTCGACCAGCTGACCAAAATCTGGGTGACCACCTCCATGGTGGAGGGGGAGCGCATCCCTGTCCTGCCGCCGCTCCTGCACTGGTACTTTATCCGGAACTCCGGCGCGGCCTTCTCCATCGGCGAGAACGTAACCTGGGTGTTTTCCATCATCATGGCCGGGGTATCCATAGCCATCCTGTTCCAGGTGCGCAAGCTCGGCTCCGCCTGGTGGGCACTTGCGTTGGGGCTGCTCCTGGGCGGTGCCCTGGGCAACCTGACAGACCGGCTGTTCCGCGAACCTTCCTTCGGCATGGGGCACGTGGTGGACTTCATCCAGCTGCCCAATTTCGCGATCTTCAATATTGCCGATTCGGCGGTGGTTTCCGCTGTGTCCATCATTTGTATCCTGACACTGCGGGGGATCTCGCTGGACGGTTCACGGCACGTCGCTGCCGCGCGGGAAAAAGCCGATGATGCCTGAGCGTGTGGTGGTGGATGAGGAATCCGGTGGAACACGGGCCGATGCTGGGCTGGCCATGCTGATGGGGATTTCCCGTTCCCTGGCGGCGACCCTTATTGCCGAAGGCAATGTGGTCAGCCGCGGGAAAAAGCTCGGCAAGTCCGCGCGCCTGGTGGCCGGGGACGTCCTGGAAGTGACGGTGCCTGATCGACGGGACCCGCTCGAAGTGGTGGAGGAAGTTGTGGAAGGCCTGAAAATCCTGCTCGACGACGACGATTTCGTGGTGGTGGACAAGCCGGTAGGCGTGGCAGCGCATCCTTCTCCCGGCTGGGTGGGACCGACTGTGGTGGGAGGTCTTGCCGGGGCGGGGTACCGCATCTCGACGTCGGGCGCGCCTGAGCGCGTGGGAATCGTCCACAGGCTCGACGTCGGCACGTCGGGTGTGATGGTTGTGGCCAAGACCGAGCGCGCTTATACGGCCCTGAAACGGGCTTTCAAGGAACGCACCGTGGAGAAGGTATATCACGCCGTGGTCCAGGGACTCCCGGACCCGCTGGAGGGCACCATTGACGCACCCATCGGCCGCCACCCCGGACACGACTGGCGGTTCGCGGTGATTGAGGACGGCCGTCCGTCGGTGACGCACTACGAAGTATTGGAAGCCTTCGGCAAAGCAACCCTGGTGGAGGTGCACTTGGAAACGGGACGCACGCATCAGATCAGGGTGCACTTTTCAGCGCTCCGGCACCCTTGCGCCGGTGACCTTACTTACGGGGCTGACCCGCGGCTTGCGGCAACCCTGGGCCTGACGCGGCAATGGCTGCATGCGCGCCAGCTCGGCTTCGACCACCCCGTCACTGGCGAGCGTGTGACCGTCACCAGCGAATACCCCCAGGACCTTGCCTATGCCCTGGAAGTTCTCGAATCAGGCCAAGCCTAGCCACGCGGCCTGGTTGCCGCCCGCTTGCCGCTGAGTTCCTCATCACCTAGTCCCTACCGGCTGCGCCGCTGGGCCAGGGGCCGCCCGCCAGCGCTTAGAATGGTGCGGTGACTTCCAGCAATGCCTCGTTCGTCCATCTTCACAACCACACCGAATACTCCATGCTGGACGGTGCCGCCCGTCTGGGGGAGCTCTTCGATGAGACCGAACGCCTGGGGATGCCAGCACTCGCCACCACTGACCACGGCTACCTGTTCGGCGCCTTCGACTTCTGGAAACGTGCAACGGACCAGGGCATCAAGCCGATCATCGGCGTCGAAGCCTATGTCACCCCCGGCACCGCGCGGACGGACAAGAGCCGTGTCCGTTGGGGCGAGGAGCACCAGCGCAAAGACGATATCTCCGGTGGTGGTTCGTACACCCACATGACACTGCTGAGCTACAACAACGCCGGCATGAGGAACCTCTTCCGGGCGTCTTCCATCGCCTCCCTGGATGCCGTCTTCGGCAAGTGGCCGCGGCTGGACCGGGAACTCCTAAACACGTATTCGGAGGGCCTGATCGCCACGACGGGCTGCCCGTCGGGAGAAGTCCAGACCCGGCTGCGCCTTGGCCAGTACCGCGAGGCTTTGGAGGCCGCCTCGGAATTCCGTGACATTTTCGGTGCGGAGAATTACTTCTGCGAACTCATGGATCACGGCCTGGACATCGAACGGCGGGTCACGGGGGACCTGCTGCGGCTGGCCAAGGACCTGAACCTGCCACTGGTGGCCACCAATGACCTGCACTATACGCACGAACATGATGCCAAGGCGCATGAGGCCCTGCTGGCGATCCAGTCCGGTTCCACCCTGCTGGAGCCCACGTATGACAATGGCGGCTCGCGGTTCGCGTTCTCCGGCAGCGGTTACTACCTGAAGTCACCGCAGGAAATGCGGGAGCTTTTCAGGGACCACCCTGACGCCTGCGACAACACACTGCTGATCGCCGAGCGCTGCGAAGTCTCGTTCAACACGGGCGCAAACTACATGCCGCGGTTCCCCTGCCCGCCGGGCGAGGACGAGACGTCCTGGCTGGTCAAGGAAGTGGCCACCGGCCTGGAGTTCCGGTACCCGGGCGGCGTCCCGGACAAGGTCCGCACGCAGGCTGACTATGAGCTCGAAGTCATCACCTCCATGGGATTCCCGGGTTACTTCCTGGTGGTGGCCGACTTCATCAACTGGGCCAAGAGCAACGGCATCCGCGTCGGTCCGGGCCGTGGTTCCGGAGCCGGTTCCATGGTGGCCTACGCGATGCGGATCACCGACCTTGATCCGCTCCACCACGGCCTGATCTTTGAGCGGTTCCTCAACCCGGACCGTGTCTCCATGCCTGACTTCGACGTCGACTTCGATGACCGCCGCCGGTCCGAAGTGATCGACTACGTCACCCGCAAGTACGGTGACGAGCGCGTGGCCATGATCGTGACCTACGGCACCATCAAGACCAAGCAGGCCCTGAAGGACTCGTCCCGGGTGCTGGGCTACCCGTTCAGCATGGGCGAGCAGCTCACCAAGGCCCTGCCTCCGGCCGTGATGGCCAAGGACATTCCGCTGGCGGACATCCAGAACAAGGACTCCAAGCGCTACAGCGAGGCCGGCGACTTCCGGCAGCTGATCGGCACGGACCCCGAAGCAGCCAAGGTCTTTGAGACGGCCCTCGGTATTGAGGGACTGAAGCGCCAGTGGGGTGTGCACGCGGCCGGCGTCATCATGTCCTCGGACCCCATTATTGACGTCATCCCCGTCATGCGGCGCATCCAGGACGGCCAGGTGATTACGCAGTTCGATTACCCCACCTGCGAAGGCCTGGGCCTGATCAAGATGGACTTCCTGGGGTTGCGGAACCTGACGATCATTTCCGACGCCCTGGAAAACATCAAGCTCAACCGCGGCCACGACCTCGACCTGGACAGCCTGGCCCTTGACGACGTCGCCTCCTACGAACTGATGGCCCGGGGCGACACCCTGGGCGTTTTCCAGCTTGACGGAGGGCCGATGCGCGGGCTCCTGAAGCTGATGAAGCCTGACAACTTCGAAGACATCTCCGCTGTGCTCGCCCTGTACCGCCCCGGTCCGATGGGCGCCAACGCCCACACGGACTACGCACTGCGCAAGAACGGGATCCAGGAAGTCATTCCGATCCACCCGGAGCTGAAGGAACCCCTCGCAGAGATCCTCGGCGGCACCTACGGCCTGATCGTGTACCAGGAGCAGGTGATGGCCGTGGCGCAGAAGCTCGCCGGCTATTCCCTCGGCCAGGCCGACATCCTCCGCCGCGCAATGGGTAAAAAGAAGAAATCGGAGCTGGACAAGCAGTTCGCCGGGTTCTCCCAGGGCATGCAGGACAACGGCTATTCCATGGAGGCCGTGAAGACTCTCTGGGACATCCTGCTCCCCTTCTCCGACTACGCGTTCAACAAGGCGCATTCAGCCGCGTATGGCGTGATTTCCTACTGGACCGCCTACCTGAAGGCACACTACGCGCCGGAGTACATGGCAGCCCTGCTGACGTCGGTTGGCGATGACAAGGACAAATCCGCTATCTACCTCAACGAATGCCGCCGCATGGGAATCACCGTCTTGCCGCCGGATGTCAACGAGTCGGCACTGAACTTCACGCCTGTTGGCACCGACATCCGCTTCGGCATGGGGGCCATCCGCAACGTGGGGGTCAACGCCGTCGAAGCGATGGTGGCCGCGCGCGAAAAGGAGGGCGCCTACACGTCCTTTAAGGACTATCTGGTCAAGGTTCCCGCCGTGGTGTGCAACAAGCGCACCATTGAGTCCCTGATCAAGGCCGGCGCGTTCGACTCCCTCAAACACCATCGGCGCGCCCTGGCGATGATCCATGAGGAGGCCATCGATTCGGTCATCACACTCAAGCGCAATGAAGCGATCGGCCAGTTCGACCTCTTCGCCGGCTTCGAGGAAGCCGAGTCCGAGGCCTCGCTGAGCATTGAGATTCCCGACCTGCCCGAATGGGAGAAGAAGGACAAGCTGTCCTTCGAACGGGACATGCTGGGACTCTATGTCTCGGACCACCCGCTCCAGGGACTCGAAGGCCTCCTCAGCCAGCACGCGGACCAGAGCATCACCTCGATCATCGCCGATGACGGGCCGCACGACGGCGCAATTGTCACCATCTCGGGCATGATCACCTCGCTCAGCCGCAGGATCGCCAAGGCCAGCGGCAACGCCTACGCACGTGCCGAAATCGAGGACCTCGGCGGCTCGATGGAGGTTATGTTTTTCGGCCAGGTCTATGGCCCCATCGCATCAGTACTGGCTGAGGACCTGATTGTGGTGGTCAAGGGCCGCCTGCAGCGGCGCGACGACGGTGCCGTGGCTTTAAACTGTATGGAACTCAGTGTCCCGGACCTCAGTGAAGGCACAAACGGTCCCGTGCAGATTTCCATGGCAACCCACAAGGCCACCGAAACAGTGGTCACCGAGCTGGGGGACGTCCTGCGGAACCACCGGGGCAACTCCGAAGTCCGGCTGCACCTGCAGGGGGATACGCGCACCGAAGTCATGGCCCTGCCAGTCCATCTCAGGGTCAATCCAAGCCCATCGCTGTTCGGGGACTTGAAGGTCCTCCTTGGGCCAACCTGCCTGGACTACTAGTCTCTCTGGCTAGATTTCGTAGTCCAGCGGGACCGGCTGGCCATAGCTGCCCGCGTGGTAGAGGAGCGGCGAGCCGTCCGCGCCGACGGCGCCCGCCACTACTTCGACAACCACCACGGCGTTGTTCTCGAAGGAGAGCCGCATCTGGATCTTGCCGATGAGCCACCCGGCGACGTCCTTAAGGACCGGGACATCGTGCGGGCCAAGTTCCCAGTGGTCTCCGCCGAAGCGGTCCTTCGTGCGCGCGAACCGGTCGGCCAGGGCCTGGTTTTCCAGGCCCAGCATGTGGACGCCGAGGTGGGTGGCGTTGGCAACGGCCGGCCAGGAACTTGAACTCCGTGCCATGTTGAAGGTGAACCGCGGCGGCTGTGCTGACAGCGACGCAACCGACGTGGCGGTAAAACCGTACGGCTCACCCTTGTAGTTCACCGTGATGATGGCGACGCCGGCCGCGTGGCGCCGGAACATTTCCTTGAACGTGCCCTCAAACGGCGATGCATCTGACATGGTGTAAACCGCTCCTTGGAAACATGCTGATCTGGACTCTCCCTTAAGGGTATTGGTCCGGCCGGGCGCGGCGGAATCGGCTGACAACCCACGTCATGTGACCTCGTGCATCGAACCTTTGTTAAGGTTTGTTTCATGAGTGAACACATCAGCCACCGGTCCGCCCGGTTGCCGTGGAAGTGGTTTGTTGCTGCCGCGGCCGGTGGTATCCCCGTGGGACTTTTGTGGTGGCTGCTCGCCCCGGGCGGTCTGAACCTGATCACCCGCAATCCCGCCTTCGGTGACGGGACCAATCCGGACGCATGGCTGCCGCGGGACCTGACTCTCGGCGGCCTCCTCGTTTTCGCCGGCTGCCTGATGGCCGTCTTCCTTACGGACAAAGGCGGCCGGGCAGCGCAACCGGCTTTCCTCCTCAGCCTGGCCGGCGGATTCGCCGGCGCACTCATTGCCTGGCAGACGGGCATGATGGCGGGCCGGCTGTGGGGCGTCCCGGCGGACACAACCTTCAGTTCCAGCGTGGCCTTCTCCCTCCGCTCGTGGTCTGTAGTGCTGCTGTGGCCGGCGGCAACCGCAACCTGCGTGTTTGGCCTGAGCCTACTGAACCTGCTGAAGAAGGGACCAAACGGCGGGAGTGCACCCCGCGCCGAAGGCACGGCGCCCGGCGCGTAAAATAATCAGGTGACCATTTCTCCTGAATCTCCCGCCACCCCGCCAACCACAACCGTGAGCTTCCGCACGGTCGATCTGCGCGGACGGGGCCTGACCTTGGCCGGCTTGCGTGCCGCCGTGCCTCGTGCCCGGCACAACACGGTGGCGGACGCGGAAGAAAAAGTCCTCGACATCATCAAGGCTGTCAGGCAGGACGGTTTTGCCGCCCTCAGCGACCTTGCCCTTCGGTTCGACGGCGTGGACCAGGTCCATCCCGGGGTCCCTGCCGAAGCACTGGCTAAGGCGCTGGCGGATCTGGATCCGGCCGTCCGCAGCGCGCTGGAGGAATCCATCAGCCGTGCCCGGCAGTTTGCCGACGCCCAGCGGCCGCGCAACGTCAACGTCGAACTTGGCGACGGTGCGCTGGTGAGCCAGAACTGGGTACCGGTTTCGCGGGTGGGGCTTTACGTTCCGGGCGGCTTGGCCGTCTACCCGTCGTCGGTCATCATGAACGTTGTCCCCGCGCTGGCCGCCGGGGTGGAGTCCATCGCCCTGGCGTCCCCGCCGCAGAAGGACTTCGGCGGCCTCCCGCACCCCACCATTCTTGCGGCGGCGGCCCTGCTCGGCATCAGCGAGGTGTACGCCATCGGCGGCGCGCAGGCCATCGCTGCGTTCGCCTATGGCGTGGACGCCGGCGACGCCGGGCCCGCGCTGGAACCCGTTGACGTAGTGACAGGTCCCGGAAACATTTTTGTGGCCACCGCGAAGCGGCTGGTCAAGGGCGTGGTGGGCATCGACTCCGAGGCCGGAACCACGGAAATTGCCATCCTGGCCGATTCCTCCGCCCAGCCTGACCTTGTGGCCGCGGACCTGATCAGCCAGGCCGAACACGACCCACAGGCCGCTTCGGTGCTCATCACCGATTCGGAGGACCTTGCCGCGGCAGTCCGCGTCGAACTGGACCGGCAGGCGGCCGCCACCAAGCATTCGCAGCGTGTGTGCGAGGCCCTGTCCGGACCTCAGTCGGGCGTCGTTTTGGTGGAGGACCTCGGACAGGGCATCGCCGCCTGTGACGCGTATGCCGCGGAACACCTGGAAATCATGACCGCGGACGCGGCCACGGTGGCCGCCAGGATCCGGAACGCCGGTGCGATCTTTGTGGGGGACTACAGTCCCGTCAGCCTGGGGGATTACTGCGCGGGGTCCAACCACGTGTTGCCCACCAGCGGTACGGCGGCGTTTTCCTCCGGCTTGAACGTCACCACTTTCCTGCGCGCCATCCAGGTGGTCAATTACAGCCGGGCTGCCCTTGCCGAAGTCAGCGGTCACATCGTGAGCCTGTCCGCGGCGGAGGACCTCCCTGCCCACGGCCAGGCCGTGACGGCCCGGTTCACGGGGAACGCCTGATTACCGCCGGGACGGGGCGAAAGTACTACATGTAGTACTGGCCTTCACTACATGTAGTAGTTACAGGCTTGGTGTTAGACACCATCCGGTCGTAGACTGATGCCTGACGATCGAGGGAGGGGACACCATGTACTGTCCGTTCTGCCGCAACCCGGACTCCCGCGTTGTCGACAGCCGCATGGCCGACGACGGTTCAGCCATCAGGCGCCGCCGCCAGTGCCCCGAGTGCGGACGCCGGTTCACCACCGTCGAAACCACCAGCCTGTCCGTCATTAAGCGTTCCGGCGTCGGCGAGCCGTTCAGCCGTAGCAAGGTCATCAACGGCGTCCGCAAGGCCTGCCAGGGCCGCCCGGTGAGCGAAGATGACCTTGCGCTCCTTGCGCAGGAGGTTGAGGAGCAGATCCGCGCCTCGGGGGCCGCAGAGATTGATGCGCATGAAGTTGGCCTCGTCATCCTCGGCCCGCTGCAGAAGCTCGACCAGGTGGCGTACCTGCGGTTCGCCAGCGTGTACCAGGCCTTCGAATCCCTTGAAGACTTCGAGACCGCCATTGCGCTGCTCCGCCACGAGTCCGCGGAAGAAATCCCGGTACAGCCTGCAAAGAGCACTAAGAACTCCGCAAAGAGTCCCCTGTAAGCTCCCGTACGGCGGCTGAGGGCAGACGCAGCCAGCACCGTCACTGCGGGCCGGCCACCAGCCCCACCGTGAGGACGTCTACGGCGCCCTTGGACGCGGCATAGTGCGCCCACGTTCCCGGTGAACCTGCCTTGGTGGCCGTGGAAGAGATGTTGATGATGGAACCGCCGTTGCCGCCGGTGTTCCGTCCCAGCCCGCGGACGGCCGCCTGGCAGACGTAGATCGGGCCGGACACGTTCACGTCCATCACGCGCCGCACCGTCTCGGCGGGAACGTCGGCGAGTTTGCCGATCAGGTTCCCGGTGATGCCGGCCTTGTTTACACCCGCGGCGAATTTGCCCAGCTGGTCGGCTGCGTCGACGAGGGCCTCCACTGCGGCGGGGTCGCTCACATCCGCCTGGACGGCAACAGCCGTCCCGCCGCTTCCAGTAATGTGTCGCACCACTAAGCTGGCACCTGCGGCGTAGGCTGGAAAATTCACGACGACGGCGTACCCCTCCTGTGCGGCACGGCGGGCGATAGCCGCCCCGATGCCGCTGCTGGCACCGGTAACAACCATCACCGCAGGCGAAGCCGCATCAGAACCAGCCAATAGCTATTTAACGTACTTGTGCTTCAAGGCAATTTCGACGGCGGCGCCCACGATTCCGGCCTCGTTCTTCAACTCAGCAGGCACGATGGGAGTGCGCAGCTTCAGCTTGGGCAGGAACTCGTCCGCGCGCTTGGAGATGCCGCCGCCCACAATGAACAGCTCGGGCGAGAACAGGAACTCGACGTGGGCGAAATAGCGCTGCAGCAGTACGCTGTATTCCTCCCAGCTCAGGCCGTCCCGCTCGCGGGCCACGGCGGAAGCCTTGGTCTCGGCGTCGAAGCCGTCGATCTCCAGGTGGCCCAGCTCCGCGTTGGGCACCAGATGGCCGTTGAAGATGAAAGCAGAACCGATCCCGGTGCCGAGGGTGATCACCAGGACAGTGCCGTCAATCCCGGCGCCGGCACCGAAGCGCGCCTCCGCCAGCCCCGCGGCGTCGGCGTCGTTGATGACCTCAACCGGGCGTCCCAGGCGGGCCGTGAGCAGGGCGTCGATGTCTGTGTTAAGCCAGCTTTTGTCCACGTTGGCCGCAGAATGCACCACGCCGTGCTGGATGATGCCGGGGAATGTAACGCCCACAGGCGAATCCGGTGCCGGGGCCTCCGGGCGGCCGGAGAGTTCGGCCACGACCTGCGCCACGACGTCGGCAACTGCCTCGGGGGTGGCCGGCTGGGGAGTGGGCACCCGGAACCGCTCGCCGAGGACTTTGCCCTTCTTCAGGTCGACAATACCGCCCTTGATTCCGGTACCGCCGATGTCGATGCCGATCAGCGGAGCTTTTTTGTGCGACTTCTCGTCCTTCTTGGCCAATGTCTTATCCGTTCGTGGCAGGGCGGGCGGGCCGGTCGGCTGACCGGGGGATTCAGGGGAGCGTCAGGATCTCCGCGCCGGATTCCGTGACCAGCAGGGTGTGTTCAAACTGCGCGGTCCGTTTGTGGTCGCGGGTGACAACCGTCCAGTCGTCTTCCCACATGTCCCATTCGACGGTGCCGAGTGTCAGCATGGGTTCGATCGTGAACACCATTCCTGCTTCGATCACCGTGTTGTAGGCAGGGGCGGCATCGTAGTGGGGGATGATCAGGCCGGTATGGAAGGCTTCGCCCACCCCGTGACCCGTGAAGTCCCGCACCACGCCGTAGCCGAAACGTTTCGCGTACGACTGGATGGCGCGGCCGATGACGTTGATTTCGCGGCCGGGCGCCACGGCCCTGATGGCCCGGTTGAGGGACTCCTGCGTCCGCTCCACCAGGAGGCGTGATTCCTCGTCGACGTCGCCCGCCGGGAAGGTGTAGTTTGTGTCGCCGTGAACCCCGTTAATGAAGGCCGTGATATCGATGTTGAGGATATCGCCGTCCTGAACCACGGTGCTGTCCGGAATGCCATGGCAGATGACTTCATTCAGCGACGAACACAGAGACTTGGGGAATCCCCGGTAACCCAAGGTGGACGGGTATGCCTTGTGGTCCAGCAGGAACTCATGGCCCACCTTGTCCAGCTGGTCGGTGGTGACTCCCGGCTTGACGTGCTTGCCCACCTCAACGATCGCCTGCGCGGCGATCCGGCTGGCGGTACGGATCTTCTCGATGGTCTCGGCCGACTTGACCTCGGAGCCGGTGAACTTGGCCGGGCCAGGCTTGCCCACGTACTCCGGGCGCGGAATGGACGCCGGAACGGACAGTTGGAGGCTGACCGTTCCGCGGGTCAGCGTGCCGGTGGGTGCAGTCGAGGCTAGGGAAGGCATAGATTGATCATATAAGGGACCGTAGAACGCCAAGAAACGCGAGGGCTTAAACTGCACCCGTGGTCACTTGGGTTACGCGGGTCACAGCCGGGGCCTGCTGCCCGACGGAACGAAGGAGCATCCGATGACTGAGTACTGGTTCAACGTGAAAACACACGAGGTGGAAGAAGACGCCCAGTCAGATTGGACCCAGCTGATTGGCCCGTATAAAACGCGGGAGGAAGCTGAGCACGCACTCGCAAAGGTACGGGCCCGCAACGCGGCGTGGGAAAAGGGCGACGAAGACTGAAGGGGGCCGCGGCACCCCCGTGCCGCCGTCGGTTTTTGAGGGCCGCTGCAACTCCCCAACGGGGCTTTCGGCTGGGAGAGTTACTACACACGCCCGGACGACGGACCGGTGGTACCGCAAGGAGGCACATCATGGCCGGACTCAAGCCAGAATACTCAGGACAGTAGCGCTTCGACCCGGCGTATACGCGTATCGGCTTTTCCACCCGCCACGCAATGGTCACGAAAGTGCGCGGGGCCTTTAATGACATCGAAGGCTCCATCATGGTGGACTCAGAGGCGCCCGAACGCTCAATCGTTGAGCTGACCATCAAAGTCGCGAGCATTGGCACCCGCAATGCCGACCGCGATCAGCACCTGCGGACCAACGACTTCTTTGACGCTCCCCAGTCCCCGGAGATTTCGTTTGTGAGCGACCGCGTGGATCAGGTTGACGAGGGCCACTTCATTGTCAGTGGAGCCGTAACTATCCGGGGCATCACCCGGGAGATTTCGATCCCGATCGACTTCGTCGGCGTTGAACGGAACCCCGCGGGCAACCTCCGGGCCGGCTTTGAAGGTACCCGTAGGATAAACCGCCAGGATTTCGGGCTCAAATGGAATACCAACCTGGACTCGGGCGGGTGCTGGTGTCGGACAAGATCACCCTGGAGTTCGAGAAGTCCGCCATTAAGGTCGAAGAGGGCGCTGCACAGGGCTGAGGGGTAAGGTGCCAACCCGGAAGCCGCTGCTTTAGAAGGAGTGCTCCGGGCCGGGGAACTGGCCTGAACGTACGTCCTCGCCGTAGGCCTTGGCAGCATCGCCGAGTGTGGCGCGGAGATCGGCGTACTGCTTGACGAACTTCGCCATGCGGCCGCCCCGGAGTCCAGCCATGTCCTGCCAGACCAGCACTTGCCCGGTGGTGGCGTTACCGGCGCCAATGCCGACGGTCGGCACGCTCACGGCCGCGTCAACGGCGGCCGCGGTTTCCGCCGGCACCATTTCCATCAGGATACTGAACGCACCCGCCTCAGCCAGCGCCACGGCGTCGTCAATCAGGCGCTGCGCGTCATCACCGCGGCCCTGCACACGGTAACCGCCCAGGGCGTGTTCGCTTTGCGGGGTGAACCCGATGTGGGCCATGACCGGGATGCCGGCCTGGACCATGGCGCGCACAGTTTCGGCGTAGTACTTCCCGCCCTCGATTTTGACGGCGTGCGCCAGCCCTTCCTTAAGGAACCGGACGCCGCTAGCCACGCCTTGCTGGGCTGAGACTTCATAACTGCCGAACGGCAGGTCCGCCACCACCAGGGCGCGCTTGGCTGAACGGGCCACAGCCCGGCAGAGGGGGAGGAGTTCATCCACCGTCACGGGGAGGCTGGTCTCGTTGCCAAAGACGTTGTTGGATGCGGAGTCTCCCACCAGGAGCACCTCAATACCGGCCTGATCGAAGATCTCAGCACTGTATTGCTCGTAGGCAGTCAGCATGGCGAACCTGGTGCCGTCCCGTTTGGCCTGCTGCAGGTGGTGGATGCGGACTTTGGCTGCCGGCTTGGCTGGAGCGCCCGACGACGGCGCCTGCGCCGGTGCCGGCCCGTTTCCGTAAGGTGCGGGTACGTCAACGGACGCGCTTGAGTCAGAGCTATTGGTTGAGGCCATGGCAAGAGCGTAGTGCGGCACCCGCGGTCCTAGCCACCCGCGGACAGGACCGCAGCCTGTGATCCCCGTCATAGCCGGGGCTCCCGAGAAGGCGTATTTGCCATTTTGTCCGGTGGGCCGGGAGGCGCTGGGATGTTAACCCTGCGTTACGTGCGGTGGCGGCTCCAGCATCGGTGTCGATTGCTTAGTAAAGTTATGGTGAACTGCTGCCGGCTGCCGCTTCCGCGGACCCGGAGCATGAACGTTGACCGGAGAAGAGGCCACCATGGACCGCCAGCAAGAGTTTGTCCTGCGCACAATCGAGGAGCGCGACGTACGGTTTGTACGCCTGTGGTTCACCGACGTCGTGGGTTCACTCAAGTCAGTGGCGCTCGCCCCGGCCGAGGTTGAGGGCGCCTTTGAGGAGGGCCTCGGCTTTGACGGCTCAGCCATCGAAGGCCTGGCCCGGGTATTCGAAGCCGACATGCTGGCCCAGCCGGACCCGGCCACGTTCCAGATCCTCCCGTGGCGCGGTGAGACTGAGCAGACTGCGCGAATGTTCTGCGACATCCTCACCCCGGATGGCGAACCGTCGGCCGCGGATCCGCGCAACGTCCTCAAACGCACGCTGGCCAAGGCCGCGGACATGGGGTTCACGTGCTACACCCATCCCGAAATCGAGTTCTACCTCCTGAAGTCCCAGGAACCCGGCCCGGATGGGTCGCCTGTTCCGGTGGACGAGGGTGGCTACTTTGACCATGTCCCCGGCGGCGTGGCCCAGGACTTCCGCCGCACGGCAGTCACCATGCTGGAATCTGTCGGTATCTCGGTGGAGTTCAGCCACCACGAAGCGGGTCCGGGCCAGAACGAGATCGACCTCCGGTACGCGGACGCCCTCCAGACGGCGGACAACATCATGACCTTCCGGACAGTCATCAAGGAGGTGGCCCTGCAGCAGGGCACCTACGCAACCTTTATGCCCAAGCCGTTTACCCCGCACCCCGGGTCCGGAATGCATACGCACTTCTCCCTGTTTGAGGGCGACGCCAACGCATTTTACGAGGCCGGCGCGGAATTCCAGCTCTCCACAACAGCGCGCCAATTCATCGCCGGAATCCTGAAGCATGCCCCCGAATTCACGGCCGTAACCAACCAGTTCGTGAACTCCTACAAACGGCTCTGGGGCGGCGGCGAGGCGCCAAGCTACTTGAGTTGGGGCCACAACAACCGCTCTGCGCTGGTCCGCGTACCGCTGTACAAACCGGGCAAGGGACAGTCCGCCAGGATCGAATACCGGGGAATCGATTCTGCTGCCAACCCTTACCTGGCCTACGCGGTCCTGCTGGGCGCGGGGTTGAAGGGAATCGAGGAAGGCTACGAACTCCCGGCCGCGGCCGAGGATGACGTCTGGTCGCTGAGTTCCGCGGAGCGCCGGGCCATGGGGCATGATCCGCTTCCGGCGAGCCTCCACGACGCCATCCGGATCATGGAGGAATCGGAACTGATGCCGCAGATCCTGGGCGAACAGGTCTTTGAGCACTTCCTGCGCAACAAGCGCGCGGAGTGGCAGGACTACCGGCTCCAGGTGACGCCCTACGAACTGCAGCGCAACCTCGGCATTCTGTAGGCGGTGGTTGTGAGCTTCGCCCGCCGCCTGATCTCGGCCGGCTTCAGTGACCTGGAGAAGGGAGAGAGGTTTCTGGCTGCCCCTGAACTGGACGGCCTGGACCAGGACAGGATCTTCGCCGGCCTGCAAATGGCCGCCAACCCGGATGTCGCGCTGCAGTCCCTGGTCAGGCTGATTGAAAAGCACCCGCGGCTTCGGGAGCTGGCGGCCGCCGATCCGGAGACCAGCGAGCCGCTCTACCGTGTACTGGGGGCCTCCGAAGCGCTGGGCGAGTTCCTCATCCGCCATCCGGAACACTTGGTAGCCTTCGAGGTCACGGCCAGCCCGGAACCGCTGCCGGCAGATCCGGAGCAGCTCCGAGCAGCCCTCCTGTCGTCCGTCCGGGCCGACTCACGGTCGTCCCGGCCGCTGGCCGGGATAACCGGCACCGAAGCCTATGCGGCACTGCGGACGGCCTACCGGCGCGGGGTGGTGGACCTTGCCGTCAAGGACTTGTGCGCCGCCGACCCGCTGGATTTTATGCCGGCCGTCGGGGCTGAACTCGCGGATCTGGCAGGGGCCGCCATTGAGGCCGCCCTGGCGGTATCCCGGGCGGAGGCCGCAGAGCAGTTCAGCGCCGACGAAGTGGCCGGCGTCGGCCTGGCCGTCATCGGCATGGGCAAGTGCGGGGCCCGGGAACTGAACTACATTTCCGACGTCGATGTCATCTACGTGATCGATGCCGGCGACCTGGACGATGCCCGGGCCAGCACCATCGGTACCGCCCTGGCCGCCGGCATTTCCCGGGCGATCTCCTCGGTGGCACGCGAGCCCGGTCTTTGGGAAGTGGACGCGAACCTCCGTCCGGAAGGGAAGTCCGGGCCGCTGGTCAGGACCCTGGCGTCCCACGAAACCTACTACGCCCGCTGGGCGCAAAGCTGGGAGTTCCAGGCACTGCTGAAGGCGCGCACCATCGCCGGCGACAAAGAACTCGGGGAACGCTATGAAAATGCCGTAGCGCCGCTCATCTGGAGTTCTGCCGGGCGCGAAGGGTTCGTCGAGTCAGTGCAGGCGATGCGCCGCCGGGTCACCGAACACATCCCCGCCGCCGAGGAACAGCGGCAGATCAAGCTCGGCCGGGGCGGCCTCCGTGACGTCGAGTTCACCGTCCAGCTGCTCCAGCTGGTACATGGGAAATCCGACGTGTCCCTCCGCCGCAGGGACACCACAGCGGCCATCACGGCGCTCTCGGCCGGCGGCTACATTGGCCGGTCCGACGCTGCCGCCTTCGACCAGGCCTACCGCTACCTACGGCTCCTGGAACACCGGATCCAGCTTTTCCAGCTCCGCCGGACGCACCTTATGCCAGTCAGCGAGGCAGCCCTCCGAGCCCTCGCCAAGGCAGTCCTGGGCCCTTTTTCCACTGACCGGCCGCACCCGGATGCGCTGCTCGCGCAGTGGCAGAAGACCAAAAAGTCCGTCCGCGAACTGCACGAACGCATCTTTTACCGCCCGCTGCTCAATACTGCAGCCAAACTCAGCAGCGAAGACGCCAAGCTGACCCCGGAGGCAGCCCAGGGCCGCCTCGCCGCCCTGGGCTACGGTGACCCGAAGGGCGCCTTGCGGCATATCCAGGCGCTCACGGCCGGGGTTAGCCGGCGGGCCGCACTGCAGCGCCAGCTGCTGCCCATCCTGTTGGACTGGCTCGCCGAAGGCGTTGATCCCGACGCCGGGCTGCTCGCGTTCCGGCGGGTCAGCGAAGCGCTTGGAACCACGCACTGGTATTTGGGCATGCTCCGCGATTCCACGGCCGCTGCCGAACGGCTGTGCCACGTGCTCTCCAACTCCCGCCTGATCGCTGACCTGCTGGAGGTATCGCCGGAATCGGTGGCATGGCTGGGCACCAACAAGGACCTCGTCCCGCTGGGCTTTGAAGCCCAGTGGCAGGAGATCACATCCAAAATGTCACGCCACGCAGATCCGGAAAGCGCCATGCGGCTCATCCGGCTGATCCGGCGGCGCGAGATCCTGCGGATTGCCATTGCTGATTCTGCCGGGCTGCTTAACCAGGACGAGGTGGGTGCAGCCCTGGCGGACACGGACAGGGCAGCAGTGCTGGGTGCCCTCCGCGTGGCCGAGGGCATTGTGTCCTCGAAGGCAGCGTTGAAGACAGCCGTGCTCATTGTTGCCATGGGCCGGCAGGGCGGGCGGGAGATTGGTTATGGCTCTGATGCCGATGTGATGTACGTGCACCGCGCCCTACCGGGCTTTACGGAGGAGGAAGCGCAGGAGCAGGCCGCACGGATTGTGTCCAAGGTGTCCAGCCTCCTGACCCAGCCGCTCAAACCCGCCATCATGGCCGAGCGGGTGCTGCAGATGGATGCGGATCTCCGCCCGGAGGGGAAGAACGGCGCCATGGTGCGTTCCCTCGATTCCTTCGCTGAATATTACCGCCGGTGGTCTTTGATCTGGGAAGCGCAGGCGCTGCTGCGGGCAAGGCCCATGGCCGGAGATGACGCGCTGGCCCGCGACTTCCTGGCCCTCATCGATCCGATGAGGTATCCGGAGAATATTTCGGCGCACGATGTCCGGGAGGTGCGCAGGGTCAAGGCGCGGGTGGAAGCCGAACGGCTGCCGCGCGGGGCGGATCCGGCCCGCCACCTGAAACTTGGGCGCGGGGGACTGAGCGATGTCGAGTGGCTGGTGCAACTCCTGCAGCTCCAGGACGCAGATAGACACCCTGAACTGCGGACAACCTCAACGGTGGAGGCTCTAGATGCGGCGGCCTCCCTGGGGCTGCTCGCCACGGATGATGCGAAGCTGCTTGCGGATGCGTGGCGGCTGGCCAGCCGGATCCGTTCCGCCAACGTGATTTGGAGCGGCAGGGCTTCGGACCTGCTGCCGTCCTCACGACGGGACCTCGAAGCCGTGGCACGGTGGTGCGGGTACGAACCGGGCCACGCCGCGGCCCTGGAAGAGGACTACCTGCGCCTGAGCAGGCGTGCACGTGCGGTCTTCGAGCGGGTGTTCTACGGCCACTAGGCGGCCGGACGAGCGCCGCGGCGGTTGCGCTGGGCGTGCGCGGGTAATGAAGACGGCCAAATACAGGTAGCCTCTAGGGGTTAGTTTGCCGGTCCAAAGACCGGCTGCCGCACTTACCTAGGGGATGTTTGAACTTGTCCAGACTCCAGCAGACCGGGGCCGCAAGGCCGCGGACGGCCACGGTCATAGGCGCGTTGCTGGCCTTAGCCGCCATGCTCTTCGGTGCTGTCGGCGCCGCAGCCGCGCCGACAGAGGCAACCGAGGCCACCGTCGGTTCAGCCCATGCGGCCGCCGCACCCTCGAGCCTTTCGGGGAAGACCTTCGTCATCGGCACGGACACAACGTTTGCCCCGTTCGAATTCCGCGATGCCGGCGGCGAACTGACCGGCATCGACATGGACATCATCCGCGAGATTGCCCAAAAACAGGGTTTCGCCGTTGAGATCAAGTCGCTTGGCTTCAACGCTGCCCTCCAAGCGCTCTCCTCCAACCAGGTGGACGGCGTGATCGCCGGAATGTCCATCACGGAGCCCCGCAAGCAGATCTACGATTTCTCCGACCCCTACTTCGAGTCGGGTGTCCAGATGGCCGTCGCCAAGTCCAACTCGGACATCAAGGGTTACGGGGACCTCAAGGGCCAGACCGTCACGGCCAAGACCGGGAGCGAAGGCGAAACGTACGCCAAGTCCATCGCGGACCAGTACGGCTTCGCCGTCAAATCGCTGGACCAGTCCGCCACCATGTATGAGCTCGTGAAGTCAGGGAACGCCGTCGCCGTCTTTGACGATTACCCTGTCCTGGCTTATGGGATCAGCCAGAACAACGGGCTGAAGGCGGTCACAGAGAAGGAAAAGGGAGGCTCCTACGGATTCGCCGTCAACAAGGGCAAGAACCCGGAGCTGCTGCAGGCGTTCAATACAGGCCTGGGGGAGCTGAAGTCTAGCGGCAAGTACCAGGGGATCCTGGACAAGTACCTCAAGGACCCGACGAAGGCTACCCCGTCCAGCTTCTGGGATTTGCTGGGCAACAGCTTCCCCGCGCTCATGAAGGGCCTTGGCAACACGGTGCTGGTGACCGCCATCTCGTTCGCGATTGCCATGCTGATCGGCCTGCTTATGGGTTTCCTGAAGATCTCCACCAGTGTGCTCCTCCGTGGCATCGCAACGACCTTTGTTAGCGTCTTCCGCGGCACGCCGCTGCTGGTGTGGGCCTTCTTCTTCTACTTCGGCATCCCTCAGCTGACCGGCCAGCCGATCGATATCTGGGTGGCGGGCGTCCTCACCCTGAGCCTGAACTCCGGTGCGTATATCACGGAAATCGTCCGAGGATCCATTCAGTCTGTGGATCCGGGCCAGCTCGAAGCCAGCCGCAGCCTGGGCCTGGGCTACGCAAAGTCCATGCAGAAGGTTGTGGTCCCGCAGGCGTTCAAGATCATGACCCCCTCACTGATAAACCAGCTGATCATCATGCTCAAGGACAGCTCACTGCTGCTCGCGATCGGCTTCGCAGAGCTCCTTTACCAGGGCCAGCAGATCTACGCCGGGAACTTCCGGATCACCGAAACACTGCTGATTGTCGCTGTTCTCTACTTCGTAGTGATCATGCTCCTGACCAAACTGGCCAACGTTGCAGATAAGAGGTTCAACAAATGAGCACAGCAGTAAGTGCCGCCAGCAAGATCTCGGTCAGGGACCTCAAGAAGTCCTTTGGGGCGCACGAGGTCCTCAAAGGCATTACCGCCGAGGTTGCGGAAGGCGAGGTGGTGTGTGTGATCGGGCCCTCGGGTTCAGGCAAGTCCACGTTCCTTCGCTGCCTGAACAAGCTCGAGGACATTACAGCCGGTCATGTCACGGTGGATGGCTTTGACGTGTCGGACCCCAAGGTGGACATCAACGAGGTCCGCCGTCACATCGGCATGGTCTTCCAGCACTTCAACCTGTTTCCGCACATGTCCGTGATCGAGAACATCATGCTGGCCCCGGTGGAGTCGAAGAAACAGGGCAAGGAGGCGGCCCGGGCCAGCGCCCTGAAGCTGCTGGAACGCGTCGGGCTGGCCGAGAAGGCCGACGCCCGGCCGGCGTCCCTCTCCGGCGGCCAAAAACAGCGTGTTGCGATCGCCCGGGCGCTGGCCATGAACCCGGACATCATGCTCTTCGATGAAGCTACGTCCGCGCTCGACCCCGAGATGGTCGGCGAGGTCCTGCAGGTCATCAAGGACCTGGCCGGCGAAGGTATGACCATGGTGTTGGTGACGCACGAGATGGGCTTCGCCCGCGAGGTCGCGGATCGGGTGCTCTTCATGGCGGACGGTGTCATCTGCGAACAAGGGAAACCGGAGCAGTTGTTCGGAAATCCCCAGCAGCAACGGACCCGGGACTTCCTGTCCAAAGTTCTGTGATCCTGGCTGGAACGTCCGGAACGGCAGGTCCGGCCTGTGCAGCAGCAGGGTCTACGACATGCGCCGGCTAGGCTGCGTTGATGCCTGAAAACGTGTGGCTGTTGCCGCTGAAGGATATTGACGGCGACGCCCGCGCCGTCAAGCTGGGTGAGATAGGCGAACTCGAAGTCGATGACGCCCAGCGGCGTTTTGTCGGTGACCCCTTGCGAATGGTCCTCGTGGGACTGGAAGAGGACGGCCGGCATCCATTTGCCATTGACTCCAATGGGACCGCCATAGGTGTCCTGACCCTGCAGTCGGGAGCCGCTACCCTCGCCGGCTGGCCGGATGACGACTCCGCCTGGTTGCTGCGCGGGTTCGTGATCGACCGCCGGTGCCAGGGCAGGGGACTGGGGCGGCTCGCTGCTGCCGCGGCTGTGGCATCCGCCGCGAAACTGACGGCGGGGCACGGGAGCGGAGAGTCCGGCGTCGTTCTGTCTGTCAACGAGGGCAACCCGGCGGGACTGGCGGCTTACCGGCATGCCGGATTCGTGGACCACGGACGGTACCTCGGCGGCAGTTCGGGCCCGCAGCGGGTCATGTACAGCAGCTTCATCGGATGAATTAGCCGGACACGGCTCCCACAGCGTTGCCTCCCGGCGCACATTGACAGATTATGTGGGTGGCGGTGTTCTTCAAACCTTGTTGGGGGGAAGGCTTGAAAAGTCTTCGTCTCGGGGAGCACATGTCAGGGGGCTGGCTCCTGGTCTCAGCACGTCTGGGGCCAGCCTCCGCCTTTCGGTGTGATCACAGGTACAGATACGCAAAAGTCCGCCCGGGCTGCCAGCACGCATGCTGGCAGCCCGGGCGGACTTCGTGGCCTGACTTCCTGGGCTGAGCGGGTCAGCCGCAGGGTGTCTTAGACGCCGTAGTAGAGCTCGAACTCGTACGGGTTCGGGCGCAGGGACAGCGGGCGGATCTCGTACTCATACTTGTAGTCGATCCAGGTGTCGATCAGGTCCTGGGTGAACACGCCACCGGCCTGCAGGAACTCGTTGTCCTCGCGGAGTGCCTCGAGGGCCTCTTCCAGCGTTCCCGGAGCCTTGGGGATGTCCTTGGCTTCCTCGGCGGGGAGCTCGTAGAGGTCCTTGTCGATGGGAGCCGGCGGTTCGATGCGGTTGCGGATGCCGTCAATGCCGGCCATCAGCTGGGCAGCGAAGGCCAGGTACGGGTTGGAGGAGGGGTCCGGCGCACGGAACTCGATGCGCTTGGCCTTGGGGTTGGAGCCCGTGATCGGGATGCGGATACCGGCGGAGCGGTTGCCCTGCGAGTAAACCATGTTCACGGGCGCTTCGAAGCCCTTGACCAGGCGGCGGTAGGAGTTGACCGTCGGATTGGTGAAAGCCAGCACGGCGTCCGAGTGCTTCAGCAGGCCGCCGATGTACCAGCGGGCCATGTCCGAAAGGCCGGCGTAGCCCTTCTCGTCGTAGAACAGCGGATCGCCGTTGCTCCACAGCGACTGGTGGCAGTGCATGCCCGAACCGTTGTCGCCGAAGACCGGCTTCGGCATGAAGGTCACGGACTTGCCCCAGGCGTCAGCGGTGTTCTTGATGACGTACTTGAACTTCTGCAGGTCATCAGCGGCGTGGGTCAGCGTGGTGAACTTGTAGTTGATTTCAGCCTGGCCGGCGGAGCCAACCTCGTGGTGGCTGCGCTCGACCTCAAGTCCGGCTTCGTCCAGGGCGATGCACATGGCGTCGCGGAGGTCAGCCTGCTTGTCGGTGGGGGAAACGGGGAAGTAGCCACCCTTGATGGGGGTCTTGTAGCCGAGGTTTCCACCCTCCTCTTCACGGCCGGTGTTCCAGTGTGCTTCTTCGGAGTCGATCTTGTAGAAGCTGCCCTCGGGGGAGGACTGGTACTGGACGTTGTCGAAAACGAAGAATTCGGCCTCGGGGGCGAAGAACGCGGTGTCGGCGATGCCGGTGGAGGCGAGGTAGGCCTCAGCCTTCTCGGCCACGCCGCGGGGATCGCGGTGGTAGGGGTCCCCGGTGCGCGGGTTCACGATGGAGAAGTTCAGCGCGAGCGTCTTTTCCATGCGGAAGGTGTCCAGGAATGCGGTGGTTACGTCCGGGATCAATTGCATGTCCGATTCGGCGATGCCCTGGAAGCCGCGGATGGAGGATCCGTCAAAGAGCTGGCCGTTGACGAAGAAGTCTGCGTCCACGCTCTTTGCCGGCACGTTGAAGTGCTGCTGCACACCAGGGAGATCGGTGAAGCGGATATCGACGAACTTAATATCTTCGTCCTTGATGAACTTGAGGACTTCGTCCGCATTCTTGAACATCTATGCTCCTAACGCATATGTAATATCTGGCTGGCAAGCCACAAAGCGCAATCCGAAAAGCAGGGAAACATTGTTTCCCTGCTTGGGGGTATTGCTTGAAACTGCTACCAGCCTATGGACACGTCATTTCTCGTCGGTGTCCACATTGTTTCGGGCAGGTTACAGAATGCCCTGATCAGGCAACGCTATCTGCTGTCCATAGTGTGGTCCAGCGGCTTCCACTCTGTGAACGCGGGGAGTCGGTAAGCTTGGACGGTGGTAGATCGCAACGACATCGGCTCCTGGCTCACCGGACCGGACACCTCCGGCATCTCTAAGTACCCCGGGGAGCGGCTGGGGCTGCCCGAATCCGGCTCCGGCTCGATAGCCCGGGCCGGCAGGCGCATTGTGGCCATCATGCTGGACTGGGCGGTTGCCCTGCTGATCAGCAACTTCGCCTTCGGCGGTGACTCCTGGGCCACCTTGGCCGTCTTCGCCGCTGAGCAGATGCTGCTGGTGGGTACCCTCGGCTACAGCATCGGCCACCGGGTGGTGGGGATCCACGTGGTCCGGATGGGCGGGGCGCCGGCAGGTCCGCTGGCGGCCTTGGTACGTACCGTGCTTCTGTGCCTCGTCATCCCGGCCGTGATCTTTGATCCGGACCACCGTGGCCTGCACGACAAAGCCATGAATACGGTGTTGGTCCGCCTCTAAACTCCGGCGGTTTCCTTGACGTCCGTTGTGCGTGCTGCGGCGTCTGTGAGGTAACCGCGTTTCCCGGCCCAAAGCTCAAAGGTGATGGTGGCGAAGGGGAAGGCAGCGGAGATCCCGGCAAACAACGCCACGGTGAACGGCCAGCGCTGCAGCCGCCACAGGGCGAGGGCTGCCACTCCGTAGCAGACAAAGAGTGCGCCGTGAATCGGGCCGGCAATTTCCACGCCGAGCTCACTGGTGTTGGCGATCCACTTGAAATACATGCCGACCAGCAGGGCTGCCCAGCTGAACGCCTCGGCCACTGCCAGGATTCGGAAGGCGCGGATTACACCAGTCTTCAGCGGCATTTTCATGGGCTTCTCCGATCTCAGGATGCGTTGGCGCACGGTTGGTGACACAAATAAGAACGCCCCGGTGCCCGGCTTGAGCCGGGACCGGGGCGGTTCAAATGTCTTAGCGTCCGCGGTTGGGGCGCGCTTTGTAGGGATCGATTCCCTTGGGGATGGGGAGGCGGTTGCCCAGAGACGAGATGCGCTTGGACACTGCGTTCACCTCGAGCTTGGTCAGTTCGTTCTTCAGCTTCCCCATTTTCTTGGCTACCTGGCTGATGGGAACCTGGCCTTCACCGCGGCCGCTCTCGATCACGTGGACCGTGACGTTCGGGAGGATCCGTGCCAGTCGCTTGCGTTCGGCGTCCAGAAGCGGCCTGACCCTGACGGTGGGTCCTTCACTGACGAGGACGACGCCGGGACGGCCGACGGCGCGGAACACAGCGTCCTGGGTGCGGGGATTGACTGCGACGGGCTGGTCTTCGGTGACCCAGCCGCGCTTGAGCGTGCCCAGCGCAGCGCCCGAAGCGCCGGGCTGGTTCTCGATCTGGGCGAACGCTGCGCGTTCGGCGCGCCTGGACAGGATCAGGGTGGCGCCGAGCAGGCCAAGGGGGATGCCGATCAGGAGGCCGGTGATCCAGTTATCGAGCCAGAAGCCCACCAGGAAGCTGACGGCCACAACGCCCAGGAACACCAGCAGCATCAGCCACGGGACCATGGGGTCATGGCGGCGGGTCATGTTAAAGACTTCGCCGATCTGCTTAAGGCGGCTGGGCTTTTTGACCTTTGCTTCCTTTGGCTTGCGCGAGAAGAGACCACGCTTCGGGGCGCCTTCGGCCGCCGGCGTCGTGTTACTGGAATCAGGGGAGTTCGCCATAGTGCCTCAATTCTACGTGATTTGTGGCCGAGGGCCGGACGCCGGATATTCTCCGGTGCCGGCCCTCAAGGCACAACAAACTGGCGGCTCAGGAACGTGCGGCCAGCAGTGAGCTGGCTTCCTGGCGGGTGCTGCCGGAGGACTCGATGTGGGCGAGTTCGGCGGGGATTTCCCAGCCCTTCTTACGCATCGCGGTGGCCCAGAGCCGCCCGGCACGGTACGAGGACCGGACCAGCGGGCCGCTCATGACACCGAGGAAGCCGAGCTCGTCGGCCTCGTTCTGCAGGTCCACGAACTCCTGGGGCTTGACCCAGCGGTCCACCGGCAGGTGCCGTTCGGACGGGCGCAGGTACTGGGTGATGGTGATCAGGTCACAGCCGGCCTCGTGCAGGTCCCGCAGGGCCTCGGAGATTTCCTCGCGGGTCTCGCCCATGCCCAGGATCAGGTTGGACTTGGTGACCATGCCCAGCTTCCGGCCCTGCGTGATGACATCCAGGGACCGGTCGTACCGGAACGCGGGCCGGATCCGCTTGAAGATCCTGGGCACGGTTTCGACGTTGTGGGCGAAGACCTCCGGCTTGGAATCGCAGATCGCCGCAATGTGCTCGGGCTTGCCGGAGAAGTCCGGGATCAGCAGCTCCAC